>JANOFW010000255.1:0-20535 GCA_031413835.1 Planctomycetia bacterium | reverse complement strand
AATAGAAAAAAGGAAAAATAGATATAGTTTTAAAAGTAAGCAAAAATAGTGTAAAAAAAAAGAACAGAAAACGATGAGATAGTTCCGCACGTGTATATCAATGTTTTGTATGTTATTTGTGTATTACGTCGGGCGCGATCGCGTACTCGGGCTAGTCGAAGCCCGTCGTGAGCCGCAGCGCCTCGCCGCCAGCCAGGGGCCTCTTCCAGAGCTCCCCCGGGGCGCGCGCGTAGAGCAGGGTGGCGCCGTCCGGCGTCAGGCGGGGCGTGCTCTCGGCCACGGCGTCGTCGGTCAGGCGCGCCAGGGTGAACTCCTCGTTCTGCCACCACCAGCGCTCGGGCTGGGCCCTCACGGCCTTCCACAGGTCGGTGCGTCCGCCCGCGTCGCTGACGAAGACGAGCGTCTGGTAGTCGGAGCTGAAGACCGGGTCGCGTTCCTCCTCGGGCGTGGACGTGACGCGCTTGGGCTCGCGCAGCTCGGTGTCCATCACCCACAGGTCGCCGCCTGCGGTGAAGGCCACCTCGCGGCCGTCGGGGCTGAAGGCGACCTGCGCGGCCTTGGCCAGCTCGTCGCGCCGCTCGGGCTCTGCCGTCGCTTCGCCGGAGACCGTGAAGGTGAGCAGCGCGGGCGGCTTGCCGCTACCGAGCTCGAGGCGGTAGAGATCGAAGAGCACGCGGAAGACGAACACGCGCCCGTCGGCGCTCGCGGTGGGGGAGACCACGCCGTCGTCCACGAAGGAGGTCAGGCAGGCGCGCGAGCCGTGCGCCACGTCCACGCTCACCAGGTTGCGCGTGCCGTCCTCGCCGCTCACCAGGCGTAGGCTCGCGCCGTCGGGGCTCCACAGCGGCCAACGCTCCTCGTGCGGGCCCTTCGAGAGACGCTGGAACGCGCCGCCGGCGAGATCGTGCACCCAGACCTGCGCCGCCTGCGAGCCCCGGTAGCCCTTGCGGCTCCAGCCCGTCCCTTGGCGTACGAACGCCAGCCGCTTGCCGTCGGGCGAGATGGCGCCGTCGTAGCCCCAGTCGTCGAAGAGCAGCCGCTGCGGCGCGCCCGCCGTGGCCGCGACGCGGAAGAAGCGCTCGGGGCGATCGTGATCGTGGTCCCGGCGGCCGGCGACGAGGAGGTCCCGGCCGTCGGGGAACCAGCCCTGGCAGGCCGAGCCCTCGCTGTGTCGGGTGATCTGCACCGGCTCGCCGCCCTCGAGGTCGAGGACGAACGTCTGGTCGGCCCCCGTGCGGTTGCTGGTGAAGGCCAAGCGTCGGCCGTCCGGCGCGAAGTGGGGGGCGCGGTCGTTGGCGGGATGGGTGGTCAACCGCTGCGCAGGGCCTCCCGTGCCGGAGGCCAGCCAGATGTCGCCGCGCCAGGCGAAGGCGAGCCGGGCGCCGTCCGCGGAGAGCGAAGGCGACTCCGCGAGCCGGATGGTCTCGGTCGGGGCGGTGGGCGCGTCGCCGTCGGCGCCGGCAGGCAAGGAGAGCCCGAGCCAGGGCACCAGGGCCAGCAAGCGAGCGATCGTGGGGCTGCGCACGGGGGAGGACTCCGGGACCAGGGTCCCGACCCCGGCCGAGGGCTCGGAGCCTCCGGGGGGGGGCCTGGGGAAGCCCCCTAGAATCCCCTGCTTCGCTCCGCCGTCCAAGGGGCGGCCACCGAATCCTGACCTGGGAGGTCTCGCGTGCCCCGGCTCATCCTGCTGCTTGTCCTGCTGCTGGGCGTCCCGTGTGCGGGCGCCGCCGCCGAGGATCCGACCGTCCCGGTCCTGCCCTTCGAGACCTATGTGCTCTCCAACGGGCTCAGGGTCATCCTGCACGAGGATCACCGGTTGCCGCTGGCCACCGTGAACCTCTGGTACTACGTCGGCGGGCGTGACGAGTCCCCGGGACACAGCGGCTTCGCGCACCTCTTCGAGCACCTGATGTTCATGGGCACCAAGCGCGTGCCCACCGGCCAGTTCGACGCTCTCATGGAAGGGGCCGGCGGCAGCAACAACGCCAGCACCTCGTTCGACCGCACCAACTACTTCGACTCCGGTCCCAGCGCGCTCCTGCCCACCCTGCTGTGGCTGGAGGCCGACCGCATGGAGGACCTGGGGCCTGCGATGACGCCCGAGAAGTTGCGCCTGCAGCAGGATGTCGTGCGCAACGAGCGGCGCCAGACCAACGAGATCGCGCCCTACGGGCTCACGGAGCTGGCCATCTTCGAGAACATGTACCCGGAGGGGCACCCTTACCGCGGCGCGCTGATCGGCTCCCACGCCGACATCGAGGCCTCGACCGTCGAGGACGTGCGCCTCTTCCACAAGCGCTTCTACGTCCCCAACAACGCCTCGCTGGTGGTCGCGGGCGACTTCGTCCCGGAGGTCGTCAAGCCGCTGATCGAGAGCCTCTTCGGCTCGCTGCCGCGGGGCGAGGACCCTGCGCGCAACGTCATCCATCCCGTGGTCCTGCCCGGGCCGCGCCGCTTGACTGTCGTGGACCCCAACGTCGAGCTCGAGCGGCTCTCGTTCGTCTTCCATAGCCCGGCGTTCTTCGCGGAAGGCGACGCCGAGATGGACCTGCTGGCGTCCGTGCTCACCGAAGGCAAGACCAGCCGGCTCTACAAGCGCCTGGTGTACGAGGAGAAGCTCGCCTCGGACGTGAGCTCCCACCAGCAGAGCATGGCGCTCGGCTCGCTGTTCCAGATCGATGCGACGGCGACGCCCGGCGCCTCGCTGGAGGCGCTCGAGAAGGCGGTCTGGGAGGAGCTCGAGCGCTTGAAGGGCCAGGGTCCCAAGGTGGAGGAGACGGCGCGCGCCGTGAACCTGCTCGAGACGCAGCGCATCGGCGAGCTCGAGTCGGTGGCTGCGCGCGCGGACCTGCTCAACCATTACCAGTTCTGGCTGGGGCGCCCGGACGGCCTGGCGCAGGACCTCGCGCGCTACCGCCGTCCCGACGTCTGGGCGCCGATGCGGACCTGGGCGGAGCACATCTTCCGGCGCCAGCAGAGCCTGGTCGTGCGCACCGTGACCCCACCGACGCTGGGCAGCGGCTCGAGAGAGACGCGGCCCGGCGACGCCACCAGCGGCTCCTTCACGATCCCGGTGCCGGAGGTCTTCACGCTCAAGAACGGCCTCAGGGTCTGGCACGTGCGCCGCGAGGGGCTGCCGTTGGTCTCCCTGCGGCTGGCGGCCGAGGCGGGCTCGGTCCATGACCCCGTCGGGAAGAGCGGCCTGGCCGCGTTGGCCAACGACATGCTCGACGAGGGAGCGGGAGGGAGGGACGCGCTGCGCTTCTCGCAGGCAGTCTCGGACCTGGGAGCGAGCCTGGCGGCGTACACCGAGCGCGACGGCGCCTCGCTGTCGATGGAGGTGCTCACGCGCAACCTCGCCCCGGCCCTCGCACTCTTCGCCTCGGCGGCCAGCGCGCCGACCCTCGCGGAGGCCGATGTCGAGCGCGTCAAGGCGCTGCGCAAGGCGGCCCTGGAGCAGGAGGAGGCCGATCCCACCGGGGTCGCGCGGCGCCTGGGGATGGAGGCCTGGTTCGGCGCCGGCCACCCCTACGGCTCCCCCGTGAACGGGCGACCGGCCAGCCTCGCGACCCTCGGCGCCGCCGAGGTGCGCGCTTTCGTCGCGGCGCGCTACCGACCGGAGCGCTGCGTCCTGCTCACAGGGGGCGACGTGACGCGCGCCCAGCTTGAGCCGCTGCTCGAGCAAGCCCTGGGGGCCTGGAAGAGCGCCGGAGAGTCGGCCGAGCCGCCCAGGGCCGGGGCCCCGGCGGGCCAGGGGCGCGGTCTGCGGGTGATCGTGGTGGACCGGGCCGAGGCGCCGCAGACGGTGATTCGCTTCGTGCTCCCGGCGCCCACCTACGCCGCCCCGGAGCGGCTGTCGCTGGAGGCCCTCAACACCATCTTCGGGGCCTCGTTCACCAGCCGGTTGAACGGCAACTTGCGCGAGGACAAGGGCTACACCTACGGCGCCGGCAGCAGCGTCGCCACGTTGCGCCAGGGCGGCACGCTAATTGCCTCCTCCTCGGTGCGCAGCGGCGTCACGGGGCCGGCGGTGAGCGAGTTCTTGAAGGAGTTCACGCGCATCGCCACGGGCGACGTGACCGAGGCGGAAGCCCAGAAGGCCTCGGCCACGCGGCGCCACGAGACGGTCGAGTCCGTCAGCACCCTGAGCGGGCTGCTGGCGGGCTACGGCGACCTCGTCGACCAGGGGCGCGAGCCCTCCGGCTTCGCGGCCGACGTGGAGCGTGTCAACCAGGGGGTCACGGCCGCCGAGCTCAACGTGCTGGCTCGGCGCCATCTGGCGCTCAAGGACGCGGTGCTCGTGCTGGTGGGCGACAAGACCACGATCCTGGCCCAGCTCGAGGGGCTCGGGCTCCCCCCGCCGGAGATCGTCACGGAGTGATCGCTCGCAGGCAGCGCGCGCGATCGGGGTGGTCGGTGATCACGGCCTCCAGGCCCACGCCTGCGAGGCTGGCGTGCTCCTCCGCCGTCTCGGGGCCGTAGACCCAGCTGGCCGCGCCGCCCTCACCGTTGCCGCCCAGGCAGGCGACGTGCGAGGGGTCGAGCGTCTCGAAGGCCCACACGACCACGTCGAACTGCCAGGGAGGGCCGGTCACCCCTTGCATGGCGTCGATGGCGGGGACGCCGGGGCGATGCGCGATCAGGGCGCCCAGGCGCAGACCGTGACCCGCCGCGTGCTCAAGCAGCGCCGCGTGGTCGAAGGAGGTCAGGACGACGTGGGGCCGGCTCCGGTGCCCGCGCAGCAGCTGCATGATCGGGGGGAAGGCCGCGGCTGTCTTCACCTCGAGGTTCCACAACAGGCCGGGGAACGCCGCCAGCGCCTCCTCGACGGTGGGCGGGTCAAGTGGCGCCAACGTGCGCCGGAGCTCCGCGAGGGTGCGCGCCGCCAGTGGCCGTCCGTCGGGCAGGATGCGGTCGTGGTAGAGGACCAGCGCTCCGTCGGCGGTGAGGCGTACGTCGGTCTCGATGCCGTCCACCCCCTGCCGCACGGCGTCTTCGAAGGCCCCGAGGGTGTTCTCGGGATGGCGGCTGGTGACGCCGCGATGGGCCAGGATCTTCACGCGCCCTCCAGGGCCGCCGCGAGGGCCTCCCACTCGGCGTAGAGGGCCGCCAAACGCGCGCGCGCGTCCGCGTAGTCGGTCTCCAGCCGTTGCATCCGTTCGCGATCGTAGGATCCGCTGGCGGCCGCCTCCAGGGCGCGCAGGGCCTCGCCCACGAGCGCCTCCAGCCGCGCGATGTCCTTCTCGACCGTCTGCAGCCGCGAGCGGCGCTTGCGCTGCTCGCGCTCACGCTCCTTGGTGGTCGCCGGCGAGGCCGTGCCCAGGCCCGCGAGCGGCGAGCTGCCCAGGGGCACGTGCTCGGCCAGAGCGCGGCGGCGGCGGCGGCCGGCCTCGCGCTTGGCGCGCCACCACTCGGTGAAGCCCATGGGATGCGAGACCAGGCCGCGGTCCTCGACCTCGATCACCCGGGTCACGAGCCGGTCGAGGAAGTAGCGGTCGTGGCTCACGACCAGCAGCGTGCCGTCGAACTCCTCGAGCATCTCCTCGAGCTGCTCGCAGGCGGGGATGTCGAGGTGGTTGGTGGGCTCGTCGAGGATCAGGAAGCTGATTTTGGAGGTCACCAGGCGAGCCAGCTGCAGGCGGCTCTTCTCCCCGCCCGAGAGGGTCCCGATGGGCCGCAGGAGGTCGTCGCGCGTGAACAGGAAGCGGTGCAGCACAGCCGCCGTGTCGCGGTCGTCCATCTTGGTCTCGCGCCAGAGCCACTCCTGGATCGGCAACGCGGGGTCGAAGGCGTCGTGGAACTGGCGGTACTCGCCCAGCAGCACGCTTTTGCCTAGCCGCAGGGTCGGGTTCTCCCAGGAGCCCTCCTCCAGCACGGCCCGCAGCAGCGAAGTCTTGCCGCTGCCGTTGGGCCCCACGAGGGCCACGCGCTCGCCTTGCTCGATCTCCAGGTTGGCGTGCTCGAAGAGGGTGCGCTCGCCGCGCGTGAGCGTGAGGTCGTTCACCGAGAGCGCGATGCGCCCGGCGGAGCCCAGGCCCTGGAGGTTGGCGTGGAAGCGGCGCTGCCCGGCGTCGGGGCGCTCGACCTTGTCGAGCCGTTCGAGGCGTTTGAGCATGCTGCGGGCGCGGCGTGCCTGGCCGGGGTCGTCGTAGGCGCTGGCCATGTCGTTGAGGCGCCGGGCCTGGAACTCGATGCGCCGGATCAGGCGCTGCTGCACCTCGAACTGACGCTCCTGCAGCGCCTTCGCCTGCTCCTTCTGGCGCACGTAGTCGGCGTAGGCGCCCGTCCACGGGACCACGCGGCCGCCGCCCACCTCCCAGATGGCGTCCACGGAGGCGTCGAGCAGGTGGCGGTTGTGGCTGACCATCACGACGGCACCGGGGTGCTCCGCCAGGAACTCGATGAACCACTCCACGCCCTCCATGTCGAGGTGGTTGGAGGGCTCGTCGAGCAGCAGCACGTCGGGCTCGGCGAGCAGCACCCGGGCCAGGCCCAGCACGCTGCGCTCGCCCCCGGAGAAGGACTCGAAGGGGCGCTCCCACGCGACCTCCGGCACACCGAGGTGGCTGAGCACCGTCTCGATGCGGCGCTCCACGTCGTAGCCTCCACCGTGCTCGTGCTCGCGCTGCAGGCGCGCGTAGTCCTCGAGCAGGGCCGCGCGCTCCTGCGGTTCGTCGCAGGCGGCGATGCGCTCCTCCAGCACCGCCAGCCGGCGCTCGCGAGCGGTGGCGTCGCCGAAGACGCCGCGCATCTCCTCCTTCACCGGGATCCCCGGCCGAGAGCCCCGGGGCTCCTGCTCCTGCATGGCGATGCGCGCGCCGCGGGAGCGGGTGACCAGGCCCTGGACGGGTTCGAGGGCGCCCGCAAGCAGGTTCAAGAGGGTGGACTTGCCCGAGCCGTTGGGGCCCACGATCCCGATGCGGGCGCCCGGGCCGACTTCGAGGGACACCCCGTCGAGCAGGACGGGGCCGCCATAGTGCATGCTCACGCGGTCGAGGGCCAGGAGCGCCATGGGGTCTCAGGACCGGATCGCCCGCGTCGGCGCCCGGGGGGGCGGCGCCCCCAGCGCTCCCCGGAGCGCGGGTTGGTTCCCCGTCTGGAGGCCGCCGCGCCGCTGCTCAGGGGTGGCGGTTCGGTGCGTCACGTGGCGGCTGCTCCGTCCCGGGCGGCTCCCGGCGGCGGCCAGGGTTGCGCCGCAGGCTGGGGGAGGCGATGCTACCCGCCGCGGCCGCACGGAAGCCTCGTGCGGCGTCCCTTGAGGGCTGGGTGTGGCGTCGGACGGTTCGCGGGTTGATCCGAACGGCACCCCGGTGGCGGGGCAGGGCGGGAGCAGCCAGCCCGCCCCCCGGCCCCCCGGCCCTGCCCGCAACGGCTCCGCCTCCCATGGCGAGGCGGATGCCGCCGGCGCCCACGACAGCCTGCTTTACGGCGAGCTGAGCAAGGTCTACGACCTGATCTTCGCGCGCGTCTTCTACCCGCGCATCGCACGGGTCATCCGGGGGTTGCGCCTCCCGCCGGGGAGCCGCGTGCTCGAGATCGGGGTGGGCACGGGCCTGTCGCTGGCGGCCTACCCGCGCCACTGTCACGTCGTGGGCCTGGACCGCTCGGCGGACATGCTCAAGCATGCGCAGCGCAAGATCGAGCGCCTGCGGGGCAAGCACATCGAGCTGCTCGAGGGCGACGCCCTGGCCCTGCCTTTCGCCGCGGGGAGCTTCGACTACGTGATGGTCTTCCACGTCATCACGGTGGTGCCCGACCACGCGCTGCTGCTCGACGAGGCGCGGCGCGTCCTCAAGCCGGGTGGCACGGTGGTCGTGATCAACCACTTCCGCAGCGCCAGCCGCTGGCTCAACGACTTCGAGAAGCGCCTCGAGCCGGTCAGCAAGCGCTGGGGCTGGACCACCTTGGAGGTGGGCGAGGCCACGGCCCACTTGGGCGATCCGCACCTGCACGCCCGCGGGCCGCGGCGGGGATCGTTGTTCAGCGTGCTCGTGGCGCGCCCGCAGGCCCCGCCGTGAGGTGCCTGACCGGCCGTCATGACGAGGCCGAGCTGTAGGCCCGCAGGCCCGCTCTCCAGAGGGTCACGAGCAGGACGAAGAAGGCGCCCGAGGCCAGCGCCAGGTGCAGCACGTGGCCCCAGGGCTCGGCCTCCACCAGGGCGCGCGTCGGAACCGACACCACCAGGGCCAGCGGCAGGATCGTCGTCAGGAGCCGACGCAGCCAGCCCTTCCACAGGCCGTCGGGGCGGCCGGCGAAGCGGTCCATCACGTAGTAGAAGTCGCGCAGGCCGGTGCTGCCGTGCAGCCAGAAGACGGGCACGAGGAACACCATCAGCAGGGCGTAGTGCAGGAAGATCCCCATGCCGAGCGCCAGGCCGTAGGCCGCCAGGTTCTCGGCCGGGAGCGGGTGCGGGTAGCTCGTCAGGGCCCACACGAGGATGCCCAGGGCCATCAGCAGGTTCAGGAAGCTGTTCACCGCGAAGTCGCGCAGCGAGAGGAAGAACAGGCTCGAGACGGGGCGCAGGAGGTGGTAGTCGAGGTCGCCCCGGTTGACGAAAGTGGGCAGCCACCACATGTTGTTCGAGAAGAGCGTCATGTGGACCGCGTCCATCACGAACAGCCCGGCGGCGAAAAGCCGGATCTGCGGCTCGTCCCAGCCTCCCAGCAGCGGCGTGTGACGGTAGATCAGGCCGAAGAAGGCGAAGTTCATGGCGTACCAGAGCCCGTCCATGAACACGCGGAAGAAGAAGTCGAGGCGGAACTCGAGCGCGCGCTTGAACGAGAAGCGCACGCAAGCGGCGTAGATGGCGAGATAGCGCTGGATCACATGCCCGCGCCGCTGTAGGAGAGGTCGCCCCGGCGCCAGACGCGCTCGCCGACCCAACGCAGCACGAGCGTCCAGCCGAGCGCCACCGCCAGACCGCGTGCGAAGCCCGCCGCATCCACGGTCCCCGTCAGGACCTCCACCGGGAAGGCGTACAGGTAGCGGAAGGGCAGCGCCTCGAGCCAGGGCAGGGCGCTGGCGGGGAAGGCCGCCAGCGGGATCAGGCTGCCGCCGAGGATGGAGCTCACGAAGCGCAGGGCCGCCATCAGGCTCCAGACGTTCTCGGCCCAGAAGGCCACGCCCTGGATGGGCCAGGCCAGCGCGAACTGCAGCACGTTGGCCGCCGCCCGCGCGGCCACGAAGCCCAGCGCCGACAGCAGCGTGATGCCCTCAAGCCCGGCCCGGCCCTGGATCAGGATCCAGGCCAGCCCGAAGAGCACGAGTTGCACCAGCGCCGGCAGCAGGGCGCCCAGGTGCTGGGCGTACTTGAAGGCATAGTGCGAGACGGGATAGACCCGGTAGCGCGAGAGACCGCCGTCGTAGATCTCCTGAGCGACGGCGCCTTCAAGATCCGTCCCGTGCACGACCCGACCCACCAACGCGACCAGGATCGAGTAGCGCACCAGGGCCTCGAAGGTGAAGCCGGCGACCAGCGTCGCGCCCGAGGCCTCGAACACCCCGCGCCAGAGGAACCAGGCCAGGCCCAGCTCGGCCAGGAAGGTCAACAACGCCTGGATCCAGAAGTTCGCCCGGTAGGAGAGGGTGCGGCGCGCCCCCATGCTGGCCACGTGCAGGAAGAGGCGCGGGGTCACGGCGCGGCGCCCGTGCGACTCTTGAGCAGCCGTTCGATCACCGTGCCCACGTCCTCGGCCTCGATGGCCAGATCAGCCACCGGGAGGCGTTGGAGGAGCACCGAGGCGGCCTCGGCCACGCCCGCCCGCGGCACGCGCACGGCCGCCAGGCCGCTGGAGGCCTCCACCACGTCGCCCAGGCGCTCGACGAGCGCCCGCACCTCGCCCGGCGGCGGGGCCAGCTCGGGCTTCAAGTGCGCCCGCAGCACCTTGAAGTCACCGGCCACCTCGCTGATGCGGGCCAACGTGCCGTCGTAGATCAGCTCGCCTTCACGGATGAGCAGCAGCCGGCTGCAGAGCCGCTCGATGTCCTCCATGTAGTGGCTGGTCAGCAGCATGGCGGGTCGGTGCCGCTCCCGGTAGCGCAGCAGGAACTCGCGTACGGCCCGTTGAGCCATGAGATCGAGGCCGATGGTGGGCTCGTCGAGGTAGACCACGCGCGGGCCGTGCAGCAGGGCCGCGATCAGCTCCATCTTCATGCGTTCGCCCAGCGAGAGCCGCCGCACCGGGGTATCGAGCAGGGCGCGTACGTCGAGCAGGCCCGTCAGCTCGTCGAGGCGCTCGGCGAAGAGCGCCTCCGGCACGCCGTAGATGTCGCGCAGCAGGAGGAAGCCGTCCGCAGCCGGCAGATCCCACCACAGCTGGGCCTTCTGGCCCATGATCAGGGCGATCTGTCGGCGGAAGTCGTTGTGGCGCTCCCAGGGCCGGAAGCCGAGTACGGAGGCGTCGCCGGCGGTGGGGAAGACGATGCCGGCGAGCATCTTGACGAGTGTCGTCTTTCCCGCGCCGTTGGGGCCGACGAGCCCGACGATCTCGCCCTCGCCCACCTCGAAGGTGACCGGCTTGACGGCTTCCTTGACCACGACGCGGCGCCGGAAGAGCCCCTTGAGCGAGCCCTTGAGGCCGGGCTCCTTGACCTGCACGCGGAAGGTCTTGGCGAGACCCCGGACCTGGATCATCGACGCCGCTCCAGTCCGCCTGGCGCTCCGGCCCCGGCCACGCCGCGCAGCCTCGCAGCCTCGCGGACTACTTCCCGACCTTGATCAGCTCCACGTAGAAGATCAGCGTGGTGTTCGGGGCGATGCCGGCCTGCGGGTTGCCGGCCGGCCCGTAGGCGAGCGCGCCGGGGATGGTCAGGCGCGCCTGACCGCCCTCCTTGATCAGCTGTAGGCCTTCGTTCCAGCCCTGGATCACGCGCCCCAGCTGGAACGTGGCGGGGGCCCCCGTGGAGAACGACGAGTCGAACAGCGTCCCGTCTGTGAGCCATCCGGCGTAGTGGACCGTGACAGACTCGCCGATCTTGGGCGCGCGGCCCGTGCCGTCCTTGAGAACCTCGATCTCGAGACCGCTCGCGAGCTTGCGCGCCGTGCCGGGCGCGCTCTTGGCGAAGGGCGGGCAGACCAGCGGCTTGACGATCGCGAGCAAGCCAACCTCCCAGATGGTGGGGGAGTTGGCCGGCAGATCGGGGCTGGGGCTCTGCGCGCCGAAGGCCAGCGCCGCAGGCGCCGTCATCCAGATCCGTCCGCCCTGCTGGAGGAGCTGGATCGCCTCCTTGAGGCAGGGGAGCGCGAGCTTGTCCACGCCGGTGCGCACGGGGTCGCTGCCGTAGCCGGCGCTGTGCAGCAGCTTGCCCTGGGGGCTCCAGAGCGCGACGTCGATCTCGACCACGTCCGTGAGCTTGGCCGTGGGGCCCTCGCCGGTCTTGAGCACCTCGTAGACCAGGCCGGAGGCCGTGGTCGTCTGCTTGGCAGGATCTCCCGCGCGGAAGTCGGGCATGTGCACCACGCTGAGCAGCTCGACCTCGAAGATCAGCGTCGCGTTGGCGGGGATGGCAGGCGGGCTGCCGGCCGCGCCGTAGCCCAGCGCCGCCGGGACGGTGAGCTTCCAGCGCGCGCCCGGCGTCATCAGCGTGAGCGCCTCGTTCCAGGCGGCGATCAGGCCTCCGACGGGGAAGGAGGCGGGCGTGCCGCGCTCGCGCGAGGAGTCGAACACGGTGCCGTTCGTGAGCCAGCCGGTGTAGTGGACCGTGACGCTGTCGCCGTGCTTGGGGGCCTTGCCCGGGCCTCCCGGAGTGAGGACGCTGTAGATCAGGCCCGAGGGCAGCGTGATCGGCGACGCGCCGTCGGCTGGGATCGGCGCGCTCGCCTCGGCCTCCGTGGCGGCTGCGGGCAGGATGGCGAGCAGGCAGAGGAGGGCGGCACAGGTGCGCACGGGTCGTCTCCGAGGGTGACAGCGAGCATACCGGCCCAGGCACTAGGCGCTGACTGTGGCCAAAGCGGGGTGCCCGGCGGCCTCGGGCCTGCTCAGGCCCGTTAGACTCGGCGCGATGGCGTCCCTGCCGCGGCTCTTCGTCCTCCTCTGCCTGCTCGTCGGCGCCCTTGACGTGGCGCGTGCGGCGCCCCAGGCCCCGCCAGGGCGGGGCTGGACCTGGGTGGTTACGCCCGCCCCGGATCTCACCAGCCTGCACGTGCGCGTGTGCTTCCGCGCCTTCCGCCCCTGGCTCCTCACGCTGCCCCTGGCCGCGGGACGTGGCGCGCTGCGTCCGCGCGCCGCGCAGGAGGGCACGGCCTCCCTGGTCGCAGTGGAGGGGGGCTGGAGCCTCTCCGATCCCATCGACCGGGGTGCGCCCTGCGTGGAGTACGACGTGGACGTCCCGGCGCTCGTCGCCGCCGGGTCGGCCGAGCGTATCAGCGAGGACCTCCTCACCCAGCCGGGTGCCTGGCTGCTCGTGCCGGCCCGGTTCACCGCCGCCGAGGACGCCCGCGTGGAGCTGGCCCTGCCTCCAGGCATGAGCGCGTCCGTGCCCTGGCCCTTGCTCGCCTCGGGCGAGCACGCGGTCGGGCCCACGGCCTTCGCCTTCGCGAGTCACGTGGCCTTCGGCCGCTTCGCGCCGCGGCGACTCGAGATCGCGGGCGCAGGGTTCGAGGTCGCCGTGCTCGATGCGCCGCACCAAGCCACGCCGTCGGGCATCGATCGCTGGATCCGCGCCGCCGGGGAGGCCGTGGCCGAACTCTACGGCGGGCGCTTCCCCGTGCCCCAGGTGCAGGTGCTGGTCGAGCCCGTGCGGCCGTCGAGCGAGCCCGTGGTCTTCGGTCGTGCGCTGCTCTCCGGGGGCGCCGCCATCCTGCTCTACCTCAGCGCCTCGGCCCGTGAGGCAGACTTGCCGCTCGAGTGGGTGGCCGTGCACGAGCTGATCCACCTGGGCCTGCCCGCGATCCATGGGGAGGACGCCTGGCTGAACGAGGGCTTCGTCACCTACTACCAGGAGGTGCTGCGCGCACGGGCCGGCCACTTCGGCGCGGCGGGACCCTGGCAGGCGCTCGACGAGGGCTTCGCCAGGGGTCGGCGCAAGGCGAGTGACCGTTCGATCGCCGCGGACAGCCGCACGATGCACGCCCAGCACGGCTACCACCGGGTGTACTGGGCCGGCGCGGCCCTGGCGCTACGCGTGGACCTGGCGCTTCGTGCGGAGACCGCTGGCCGCCGCTCCCTCGACGACGTGCTGCGCCTGTGGGCCACCCCGGACTTCACGAGCCGCGGCGGCTGGCGCGCGCTCGACCTGCTCGCGGAAGCCGATCGCGCGCTCGGCACGCGTTCCTGCGTGGCCAGCGTGCGCGGCCCGCTGGCCTCCTCCGACTTCCCCGCCACCGACGACCTCTACGCCGCCCTCGGCCTCTCTCGGGACGGGGAACGGCTGGTGCTCTCCACCGTGCCCGGGCAAGCCGCGCTGCGCGCTGCCGTGGGCGGCCGTCGGTAGGCCCAGGGGGAGAAGGTCGCAGACCGGCGCGCGGGGAGAAGGTGGTGCCGAAGCCGGGACTTGAACCCGGAAGGACGGTTAAGTCCGCTAGCTCCTGAAGCTAGTGCGTCTGCCAATTCCGCCACTTCGGCAAGGGAGCGGGCGAGGGGGCAACTGTAGGTGGGGGGCGGCGGGGGTCAAGCCGCGCCCTTGGGGAAGGCCGCGAAAGGTGGCGCACCCCGACCGGACGCCCAGCCTGTACTCTCGTGCAGTGATCCCCTCCCAAGGCCCGCGCGACGCACCCTGGGCGCTGATCGGAGGCGCCCTGCTCGGCGTCCTGGGCGTGCTCAGCGCCTGGTCCTGTGGGCGGGGGGGCTCGGGGGGCGAGCAGGACGAGCGCCGGCCGGAGACCACGCCCGAGGAGATCGCGCAGTGGACCGGCGAGCTCGAGAAGCGCGGATCGGCGTGGTTCGGGTTCCCCGATCCACCGGGCGCGGGCCCCCTCACGACCTACCACGTCGCGTTGGGCCACGAGGCCTACCGGCTCGAGCTGCGCGTGCGCGCCGCCAGCGAGCGAGTGACCTTGGGCATCCGCGGCGTGGATCGCCAGGTCGGGGGCGGCGGCTGGCTGGCATTCGCGGAGGGGACCTGGCACGCCGGGGAGCGGGCTCCGTCGGATGCGGCGGTCTCCGGACTGTCGGGCTCCGTGGCGCGCATCTCTTGGTCATGCCTGGGCACGAAGCTGCGCTCGGGCAACGACGGGGTGGCACGGCTGACGTTCAGCGAGGATGGGCGTGGCATGACGGCGCTCTACCTCGGCTACGGGGAGCCCGAGGTGTGGACCAAGGCGTACGCGCGCGTCCTCGATGGGCAGGAGGCTGTGGCACGCGGCGCGCTCAAGGGCCAGATTCCCAGCACTCCGGCGCTCGCGCCCCTGGCCCCGGACGGCAGGTTCGCCGCGCGCGTGCGCGTGCGCTCCCTGGGCGGTGGCCTGTTGGCCGGGGCTCTGGTGCAGCTCAAGGGCCACCCGGACACCCAGGCGATCACCGCTGCCGACGGAGAGGTCACGATCTCCTTCCTCGGCAAGCAGGCCCCGCGCGCGCAGGTGTTCTGCGCGGGCGCGCTGGGCCACCAGAACGGCGAGACGGTGGTCTTCAGCGACGACGTGCGACCCGGCTGGGGGACGGCCGCGAGGACGAGCGGCCCGCTCGAGATCCGGCTCGAGCGCATCGACCTCACGGACCACCCCGGCTACGCCTGGCAGCATCCCGCGCCGGACGGCGACCCCGAGGGGCTGATGGCCTGCGGCACCTGCCTCAAGTGGCACTACGACGAGTGGCACGGCAGCCGGCACGCGCGCAGCGCGCACAACGGACACGTGGCCTACGAGCACCAGCGCATGCAGGCGATGGCCCCCGAGGCCCCCGACGACTGCCGCGGCTGCCACCAGCCCGGCGACGCGGCGCGCGAGGCCGGCGGGGGCTGGCAGCCGCGCGGCGCCAAGGCCTCGGTGCACTGCGACCTGTGCCACAAGGTGCACCACGTTGCGGACCTGCGCGAGAGCGGGGTGTTCGGCTCGCTGGTGCTCGCGCGGCCCGACCCCGCTTCGACCTCGCGCCCCGGCGGCATCCACCGCGTCTTCGGCCCGGCTGCCGACGTCACCTACGCCTACATGGGGGCCTCGTGGAACCCGCTTTACGTCTCGTCGCACTACTGCGCGGGCTGCCATCAGGGCGGCGGCCGCTGGCGCGACGAGGCCTACCCCAAGCTCGACACCTTCAGGGAGTGGCGCGCCTGGGGGGCCGACCAGGGCCCCCAGGCGACGCGCTCCTGCCAGGACTGCCACATGCCCGGGGGCACGACGCGCGCGGAGGACGGGAGGCTCATGGACCAGCTCGCCTGGGACGGCCTCCACCGGCAACCGGCCCAGGTGCACAGCCACCGCTTCAAGGGCGTGGACGCCTTGTTCGCCGCCCAGGCCCTGGACGTCAAGATCGAGCGCCGTGTCGAGGGCGGGCGGCTCCTGGCCGAGGTGCGGGTGACCAACGTGGGCGCAGGCCACCGCGTGCCCACGGGCACGTGGAGCAAGCACGTGCTCGTCGGCGTCTGGGCGCGGCAGGGCGCGAGCTGGCTCCGGCAGGTGGAGGGGGACAGGGCCTGGACGCTGGATGGGGAGGCGCCCACCGAGGCGCTCGCCGCGGGCGACTGGCGCAATCCCGGCGGCCTGGTGCTCGGCGTGCGTGAGGCCAGCGAGCGCAGCGGCGCCTTGCGTCAGCCGGACCTGTGGCTGCCTTGGCGCGGCGACGAGGTCGTGGACGAGCGGCTGCTGCCTGGACAGTCTCGCGTGGCGCATTGCGTGTTCGCGCTCGGCGGTACCGAGGAGGCCACGGTGGTGGTGCGCGTCATCCACCGTCGCGGTGAGCTGGGACGCGGGCCGGTGGAGACGCCCTGGCGTCCGGCGCCCTACGACGAGCCGCCCGAGGTGCTCTGGAAGGAGGTCGTCCGATGAGGCGGCGCTCCCTGGGCCTGGTCCTGTTCGCCCTTGTGGCCGGCTGCGGCCCCGAGGAATCCGCGGCGCCGCCCCTGCCGCTGGGAAAGGTCCCGCCCACGCTCCCCCGCCGCGTGCGGGGGCGCACGCTCGAACAGTGGCTGGATCGCGCCCAGTCAGCGGAGGCGGCGCTGCGCTCCGAGGCCCCCTGGGCCCTGGTCGAGTTCAGCGGCCAGCCGGCCGTGCTGCTGGCCGTGCTGGAGCGCCTGGCCTCAGACCCCAGCCCGGATGTGCGCTACTCCGTGCTGGTCGCGCTGGGTCGCGTTCCAGGAGATCTCGGCACGCGCCTGGACGCGGCCCTGCTCGAGGCGCTCACGAGCCCCGAGCGTGGCCTGGCCCGGGCCGCGGCGGCGGCCCTGATGGAGCGGGGCGAGCGCTCCACGCCCGCGTTGGCCCAGGCCCTCGCGGGAGGCTCCGAGGAGCAGGCTCGCGAGTGCGCTCGCCTGCTGGGCGAGATGGGCCAGGCGGCCCAGGCCGCGGCACCCGCCCTGGCCCGGGCGTTGGGCAGCGCGCCGATCGCCGTGCGCCTCAACGCCGGGCGGGCTCTCGAGCGGCTGGGTGCGGCGGCGCTCCCCGCTCTGGGAGAGGCCCTGCCCAGGGCGGACACGGAGGGCGCCCTTGCACTACTCGAACTGATCCGTGTCCAGGGGCGCCGCGCCCTGGTCGTGCTGGACGCGTTGCTCAAGGCCCTGGAGAGCTCCGAAGCGGGCACGGCGCGCCTGGCCGAGGAGGTCCTAGTCGGAGTCGGCGCGCCGGCCCTCGAATCCCTCGGGATGTTGGCCGGCGCCGGGACAGGGGGCTCGGCGGCTGCCGCGCGCGTCGCCGCCCGCATCCGGGAAACGCTGCCCCGCTGATGTCGCTTGCGGCGCAGGGCCCGACGCGTGGCGCGGGAAATGAAGACGGGCGCCGGCTTGCGCCAGCGCCCGTTTCAGTTGATCCGAGCCTTCATAGGCTCTGAGCCGACTGGGCTCAGAGCTTGTAGAAGTAGTTGCTCACCAGGTCGAGGTTCATGAGGTAGTTGAAGCCCTTCGCCATCAGGTGGCGCTTGGGATAGAACTCGCCCGTGGACAAGTAGCCGATGGCGGCCACCGTGGCGGCCTGGACGTACATGTCGCTGTCGTCCTGCGCCTTCGCGAGCAGCGCGTCGAAGGTGGCCGGACGGCGGTCCTTGGTCAGGCCCAGCGCGTAGACCATGTGGCTGGCCACGAAGCCGTCGCGCACCTCGTCGGTCTTGATGATGCTGACGATGTCGTCCGCACCCTGGCTCGTCCCCAGCAGGGCCAGGGCCAGCGCCGCGTAGGCGCGCGAGACCGGCGAGCGGGTCGTGCGCAGCATCTGCTGGATGTTCTTGAGCGAGCTCGGCGTGCCGACCATGCCCAGACCCAGGGCCGCGTAGCCGCGGATGTACGGGTGGGCGTCGTTGTCGATCACATTGCGCAGCATCTCGTCGGCCTTGGGGTCGCCCAGGATCCCGAAGGCGATGCAGGCCGCGCCGCGCGTCGTCGGCGGGCGGTTCTTGCCCGTCAGCGCTTCCGCGGCGAGCTCATGCGCGCCCGGGGCCTTCGCGATGGCCAAGGCAAGCAGGCAGAACTCCCGCATCCCGACCTGGTCCTTCTTGTAGGCCGACTCGAGGTGCTTGATCGCGTCCTGGTTGCCGGTCGTGGCCGCGATGCGACCCAGGCTGACGGCGGCCATGCGGTTCACGAACACGTCGCCGTCCTTGACCATCGCCTCGGTCAGCGCACGGACGACTTCCTTGACGTCCTTGCTCATCTCCTGGCGCTGGGTCTGGATCAGGGTCTCGAGGGCGCTGATCTGCTGCTCCTTGGCCGGGGGCACCGGGGCTCCGACCACGGCCTCGTAGGGAGCCCGGATCGCGGCGATCTGGATCTCGGCGGGAGTGCGGTAGTCGAGCACGCCCAGAGCGATGGTGGCGCTGCGGCGCACGTCTTCGTCCTTGTCGGACAGGGCCTTGCGCAGGCGGGCCTGACCCAAGGCGAAGTCGCCGATGCGGCCGAAGGACTCGATGGCCTCGGCGCGGAACTCGACGCGCAGCTCCTTGTCCTTGGACTTCTCATCCAGGAACTCGGCCAGGGTCGGGTCGTTCTCGATGCCGTTGAAGCCCAGCGCCATGTAGGCCGCGGCGGCTAGCTCGAAGGCGCTCTCCTTCGAGGAGGCGAGATCCTTGAGGAGCTCGCCGGACATCGGGCTCTTGAGGGCCGTCAGGGTGAGGGCCAGGAACGCGCGCACGTCGTCTTCGGCCTTGGGGTCCTTGGCCACGAGGTACATCGGGCGCACCGAGTTCTCGTCGGCCACGTAGAACAGGCCCAACGCGGCGGCGCGGGCGATCAGGTGGTTCTTGTGCCCGATCTTCTTGAGCAGGATCTCGCGTGCCTCGGCGCGCTGGCTCTCGCTGGCGGCCGTGCGGCCCATCGTGATGAGCGCTGCCTCCTGCACGAAGACCTGCTTGTCGTCCACCAGCTTGCGCAAGACGGGGAAGAGCTTGGCCTCGACCAGCTCGGCGCTCACGTGCTGAGGCCCGGCGAAGCGGGGGCCGTCGTTCGTCGTGACCGGCGCGACCCAGCGGCGCGGGAAGAAGTCGATGCGGTTGAGCTCCCACCAGGTCTCCCAGGTGGTGTCGTCCACCGCCTGCTTGCCGCGCGCGGGCCCGTCACCCGTGCTGGGGGGCGTGGTGGGCGCCTTGGGCGGCAGATTGCCGGGGGTCACGGGGCCCTTGGGGCCGCTGCCGGGCGTTGTGTCACCCGGGGGGACCGGGGGCGGATCCGTCGGGTCGGAGGCGGGCGGCTCGGGCGCCGGATCGGAGGGCTCACGCATGCCCGGGGGCACGGAGCCGCCCGGTTTCTTGAAGCGGATGCACGAGTCGGCCGTCGAGCCGAGCACGGCCAACGGCAGGGCGATCAGCGCGGCGATGATCCAAGAGCGCAGGCGCAGCATGTAGAGCCTCCGGGAGGGTGGGGGATCCAGCCTCCAAACCACTTCAAACTCTATGCCTTCACGAGGACACGCGCAAGAACCAAGAAACTAACGTCGCCATATAGACTTACGCGCAAGGGGACTGCAATCCAGAGGCCCTCCGGGTAACCGGGTTACCCAGGGACCCCAGCGGGCGCTTCGGGCGGGTAGAGGGGCTCCCGAGCCCGGGCGGCGACCGCTCGACGCCAGGGCGCTCACCGGGAGCCTCCCTTGGCGGAGGCCTTGGCCTTGCAGGTGCCGCACCAGTGGTCGGCGAGGCCCCACAGCTCGAAGAGCTCATGGGCCTTGAGCCCTGCCGCCTTCTGGGCAACGGGGGAGCTGGGCTTGGAAGTCGCCGCCGGGGTTGGCTCCACCAGCGGGTGGCCGCGAATGACGCCGCCCTGCCCTGCCGTGATGGTGGTGCCCCCCAGGGCCTGCCAGTGCATCAGGTAGCCGCCGCCCGCCGTGGGGCACGCCGTGTTCGTGCCCGAGGAGAGGCACTCCGCCGTGTCGTCCACGAAGTCGTGGCCGCCGGTCTGCTCGACCGTGTGGTAGAGGCCGAGAAAGTGCCCGATCTCGTGGGCGGCCACGAGGCCGATGGTGCCGGTGCTGAACCCGTCGTAGACGCTCATCACCCCGGAGACCGTGGTGCCGTTGACCCGCGGGCCGCCGATGGTCCCCGCGACGCCCACCACGCCTCCGCCCAGGGCCTCCTGGACGAAGAACAGGTTCAAGCGCTCGAGGCCGGCGGCCGAGGTCAGGGCCAAGAGGCCGCCGAACTCGGCCTCGTTGACGAAGTCGTAGGTCGCGTCGTTGACGTCGTAGTAGTCGATGTCGCCCAGGGTGATGCCCTGCGCCGCCAGGATGCCGTCGAGGCTCGTGAGCACGGCCTGCAGGCGCGTCTCCGTGGGCGCGCCGGCCGCGTTCACGACCAGGCCTTGGGCCAGCCAGACGTTGAGGTCGAGCACCCCGTCCACGTTGGCGCCGCCGGGGCGGCGCTCGACGATGGCGCGCACGGCACAGGAGGTGGCAGCGCCGCTCAGGCGTCGGATGCGGAACTTGTAGAGCCCTCCGCCGGGCACAAGCTGTACGTCGGTCCGGTCGGTGTTGGGCACCTGGGCCGTGAAGGCCTCTTGGCCGGGGCTCCAGATGAAGGCGCCCGTCGAAGAGGTGTTCTCGTAGACCTTGGCCCCGGGGCCGGTGAGCGAAGCCAGGCCGAGCACGTCGTTGGGGCCGCCCAGGGCCTCGAGCGACAGCGAGATGGCATCGGCGGCGACCTCGACCTGCAGCTCGGCGGTGTCGCCGCTGACGAACGCCACCGAGCCGAAGTCGGTCGTGACCTCGCGCAGCTCCGCATTGGCCCGCACGGCCACGTCGAGCGGGCCGCCCGCGTCGCCTGGGCCCAGCCGCAGGAGGCCGTCGAGCTCGAGGCCGGCCGCGGGCGTGAAGCGCACGCTCACGTCGACTTGCGCGCCCGGCTGGACGGTGAAGGGCAGGCTGGGCGAGAGGATCGTCACCTCGGCGCTGGGCGAGGTGAAGGCGCTGATGGTCACCGGGCTCAGGGTGCTGGTGTTGCTCAGGCGGGTCGTCAGGTCGCGCACGGC
>JANOFW010000254.1:0-8553 GCA_031413835.1 Planctomycetia bacterium | reverse complement strand
CGAGTACCTCGCCACCGTAGCCCGCCGGGTGCTCCCTCCACGACGCGACCGGTCCTACCCACGGGAGCGCAAGGGCTACGGCAGCACCTACAAGACCCGGAAGAAGCCCCGTGCGGCGTAGCCCTAAGTCACCGGCATTGGTGCCTGACCCCACCTATTCATGCACCGGCGCCGACACGCGAAAGGACGCTCGCTCATGAATAGGTGGGGTCAGGCACCAGCTATTCACGCGCCGGCACCCCCTCGTGGGATCCGGCGCTCAGCGGCCGGGCCGCAGGGCGTCCCAGGTCGCCAGCGCGGCGCGCAGACGCCCGACGAAGACGTGCGGAGCCTCGAAGTTGCTCAGCACCGCGGCCCCGCAAGGATCGCACGGATCTCGGTCGGGGCGCTCGAGCAGCCGGCCGCCCGGGTCCATGAACAGCAGGAACGGCAGCCCGCGACCGCCGTAGCGCTCGTAGTCGGTGCTGCTCAGGAACTCGTAGTTGAGGCGCACGCACACGAAGCGCGAGAGCAGGTCGGCCACCTCGGCGTCGCCGAAGGTGTAGTGGGCCAGGCGCTGGCACCACTGGCACCAGTCCGCCTCAAAGACCACGAAGACGGGCTTCTGCGCCTCGCGGGCGGCGGCCAGGGAGCCCTCCAGGTCGGTGGCGAAGCGCCAGGCGACGGGCTCGGCCGCGCGCGGACGGCTGGGGTCGATGTCGTTGGCCTCGCAGAAGGCACGCCCCTGCACCTCGAGGCGCGCCGCCCAGTCCCGCGCCACGCGCTGGTGGCGGCGGGTCAGGTAGGAGGCGGCGTCGGCCAGGGGATCGGGGGCCAGGTGCGCCGTGCCGTCGGCCTCGACGATGCGGATGCGCCAGGCCGCGCCGCCCACGAAGACCGGCTCGTCGCCCTCCACCATGGTCTCGGCGGTGAACTCGTGGACGCGCGCGAGGCGCTCCAGCGGGCCGAACCACCACAGGTCCTCGTGCGCGGTGAAGGCGCCGTCGAGATCGCGGTCCAAGAGGAAGAGCGCCAGCGTGCGCCCGCCGGCGGCCACGGTGCCGCGCAGCGCGCCGGGCGCGGCGAGCGAGCCGGTGGTGCGGGCCGGGCGCTCCTCGATGCGCAAGGTGACGGCCTCGCCGTGCACCTCGACTTCGGCCGCGCGCCAGGCGCGCTCGCCGGGCTGGGCCCTTACCGCCTCGGTGTCGCGCCACTCGAGGGGCTGGTCCAGCCGCTCGTCACCGTCGAGGTCGAAGCCCACGCGCGTCGAACCGTCCTCCTCGAAGAGCGCGCCCACCAGCAGCGAGCCGGCGCGGAGCCTGACGCGCGCAAGCAGGTCGGCTTGGCGGCCCCCGGGCGTGAGCACACCGCCCGGGGGCGGGGTCTCGAGGGCCTGGAGCCGGCGCACGCCGCCGTCCAGGCGCGCCACCCGGCGCAGCCGGGGCACGCGCTCGACCTCCAGCAGCGCCGGCACGCCTTCCACCGAGAGCTCGGCCTGCCAGCGTTGACCCCGGTCGCTGGTGTGGCTGGTGACCCGGCGCTGCTCGCCCAGGCCCTCGAAGGTGCCGTCGCCGTCGGCGTCCACGCACAGGAGCGGCATGCGCAGGCTGCTGCCCTCGGAGGCGTAGAGCCCGACGAGCACCTCGCGCCCCGCCCAGCGCACGCGGCCGAAGGCGCCGTCGGCGCGCTCGAGCCCCTGAAGCAACGTCGCCGGGGGCCGGCGCTCGAGGTCAAAGTCCTGCGGCCGGGCCGCCGGCAGGCGGTCGAGGGGGTCCCCCGGACGCCCATGGAAACCCGCATAGGCCCGGTACTGGGTGGCGACGGTGAGCCCTCCCGGCACGGGAGCCGGGTCCTCCGCGCCCGCCGGGCGCGGCCCCTCCCACGCTCAGAAGACGGCCAGAAGCAGGCTCAGGCCGCGCAAGAGGCACACCGGGCGCACGCGCGTCCCTCCACCGGGGAGGCCCTACCCTACGCGGGCCTGCGCCCGCGGGAAGCGCCCCCCGGCCCCCCTGACGCCCGGCAGCCAGGAGCGGGCACCCCGCCGACCTCCTCCCCCCCGGCTTGCCCCCGGCCCGGGGGGCGTCTACCTTCGCTCGCTTCCGCCCGGCCGATCGAACACGCGGCCGGCCGACACGTCCGTCTCGGGAGCCTCGTCCACCGCATGGGTCGCTACACCGGTCCGAAGCTGCGTAAGTCCAAGCGCGTCCGCGCGCCGATCTCCGACACCACCAAGCACATGAAGGCCGAGCTCGAGGCCGGCCCCGGCGTCCACGGCGCCCGCCGCCGCGGCAAGACCACCATCTACGGCGACCGCCTGCGCGAGAAGCAGAAGCTGGCCTTCTTCTACAGCCTGGGCGCCCGCCAGTTCCGCCGCCTGATGGCCGAGGCCACGCGCGTCAAGACCAACACGGCCCACAAGTTGAACGAGCTCCTCGAGCGCCGCCTCGACAACGTCGTGCGCCGCGCCGCCCTGGCCCGCACCATCTGGCAGGCCCGCCAGCTCGTGGCCCACGGCCACGTCAACGTCAACGGCAAGCGCGTCGACCGCCCCTCCTACTCGGTGGACCCGGGCGACCTGGTCAGCTTCCGTCCCAAGAAGAAGGACGCCATGAAGGCCATGGCCGACTCGGCCGACACCAACTCGATCGTGCCCTCCTGGATGGAGGTCAACCGCGACGAGCTGAACGTGAAGATCACGCGCCTCCCCACGCCCGAGGAGATCTTCCGTCCCTTCGAGACCAACATGCAGCTGGTGGTCGAGTTCTGACCGGCGCGCGCTCGCGGGGGAAGCCCCGGGCGCGCACCGATCAGAGTGTGGAAGCGACGCGGCCCCAGAGCGGCCCCGCCGTGCGTGCTACTCGCGGAAAGTAGTCGTGGCGCTGCGCGCCGTCGTACCGGCCGCCCGCGAGGCAGCAGCGCTGGAAAGCGCCTCCCGGAGCCGCAGGGGCAGAGGTCACGGCGCCCGAGCTTCTCCAGCAGCTCCTTGCCGCCGTGCACGATGCGCCGGCCGCGCTTGACGAAGGTCTCGGAGGGGAAGCCCTTACGACGCTTGCTCGTGAGCTCGAAAGGAGCCGGTGTCGTCGTGGTCGTGCCTGTGGTCGTGGTTGCGCGGCAGGGGAGCCTCCTTTCGCGTGCGCTCCCGAGGCTGTCGCCCCGCAGCCCGCCCTGTGCGTACGGGCCATGACGCGGCCGGCGGCGGCGGGGTTCCCTCGGCTCCCGCCCGCCGCGAGCGCACGATCGGCGGCCGTCAGACGCCGATGCCGTCCACGACCAGGGCCCAGAAGGCATACATGCCCGCTCCGAGCGGCGCAACGAGCGCCCGCACGACGGGCGGTCCCCAGAGGGAGCCAATCCAGGCGACGAGGGCAGCGCGGTCAGCACGAAGAAGTCGGGCTGCGAGATGGTGAAGGGTGCGAGCAGCGTGTTCCACCGGGCGCCTCCCCAGCTCGCAGTCGTCACGCCCCACGCCACGTGCATGCCGGCCACGCTTCCCAACGCCCACCAGGCGAGCCTGCAAACGAGACGAGCCAGGGGCCGAGGCTGCGGAAGCGTCATGGTGCTCAGGGGCTCTTGAGATGCCGCTCGAACCACTCCAGCGCGCGACGGTGGACGTCGCGGCCGGCGCCGCCCAGGCCGTGGCCGCGGTTGGCGTACAGGTGCCACGAGAACTCGGTCTTCTCGGCGGCGAGCAGCGCTTCGACGAGCCGCAGCGTGTTGACGGGGTGGACGTTGTCGTCGGCCAGGCCGTGGAGCAGCAGCAGCCGGCAGGGACAGCCCTTGAACGCGGCCGTCTTGGCGCGCTCCACCGAGCTGGTGGCGTCGTAGGCGGCCTTCTCCTGGTCCGGCAGGCCCATGTAGCGCTCGGTGTAGATCGTGTCGTAGAGGCGCCAGTCGGTCACCGGCGCCACGGCCACGCCGCAGCGGAAGACGTCGGGCCGGCGCGTGAGCGCATCGCAGGCCAAGCTGCCGCCGTAGGACCAGCCCCAGATGCCCACGCGGGCCGGGTCGATCCACGGGCGCGCGCGCGCGACGTCGGCGATCGCCTGCGGCAGGCCGGCCCAGTCCACGTCGGCGAGGCGCCCACGCAGCAGCCGCTCGTGGGCCGGCCCCTGCCCGCCGGTGCCGCGGCCGTCCACCTGCAGCACGGCGAAGCCCCGCTGCACCAGGAGCGCGGTCCAGGTGGCGCCGCCGCCGAAGCGGTCCTCGACGGTGCGTGAGCCCGGCCCGCCGTAGACGCTCAGGATCATGGGCAGACGGGTACCCGGAGCAATCTGACGAGGCTTGAACAGGCGCCAGAGCGCGCGGGCTCCCTCGCCCAGGTCGGTCTCGCCCTCCTCGACGGCCGGCAGGTCGAGCGCGTCGTAGGCCGGCGTGCGCGCGTCGCCCAGCGTGCGCACGAGCGCGCCGTCGGCGACCCGACGCAGTTCGAGCACGGTGGGGGTCGCCGTCGTGGAGCGCCGCACCAGGGCCCAGCTGCTCGTGGCGTCGAGCGCGACGTCCAGCGAGTCACGGCCTTCAGCGAGCACCTCGGTGAGCCGGCCCACGTTGCGCCCCCACAGCCCACGCCGCCGCTCTCCGGGAACGGCCCCCTCGACGAGGATCTCCCCCAGCCCTGCACCCAGGGGGCCGGGGGGACGGCCCATGTGGGCGTGCAGGAGGTCATGCGCCACGAGGTCCACGGGCGTCTCGTCCTGGATGCCGTCCACCACGGCCGTGCCGGCCGGGTCGAGATGGGCCCAGGTCCAGACCTCGGCGCCGATGCTGTTGCGGCGGCAGAGCATCTCGCGCGGGGCCAGGAAGCGCGGCGTGGGCGGGGGATCGATCCAAGCGCGGTCCTGCTGCGTGAAGAGCGTCGTGCCCGCCCCCGTCGCCGGATCGCAGGAGCGCGCCACGAGCGTGCGCTGGGCGCGGTCGAGCGTCAGGACCACGATGCGCGCCGCGTCCGGCATCCAGGCGACGCGCGCCACGTACTCCGGGGCAGGCGTGCCCAGGTCGAGGCGCACCGGTGCGCGCTCTACGGCGCCCGCCACGGACACCACCAGCAACGCCGCCTTGGGGTTCGTCTGCCCCGCGTAGGGGTAGCGCATGCTCTCGGAGGGCGTGGCGGGATCGAGCGAGTCGGGCACGGGATAGCGCGGCACCTCGCGCTCGTCGAGCTCGAGCACCACGAGGTGCTTGCCGTCCGGCGACCACCAGGAGGCGTGCTCGATCCCCAGCTCCTCGGGATAGAGCCAGTCGAGCGTGCCGCGCAGCACGTCGGGGTCGCCGCCACGCAGCACGATCGCCGGCGGCCCTTCGACCGTGGGCACCGCCCACAGATGGCCGTCGGCCTCGTAGGAGATGTGCCCCCCGCCCGGCGCGACCTGCACGTCGCTGCGCTTGGCCCCGCCCGCGGTCAACCGGCGACGGGCCGGGCCGGCGAGATCCACCCACACACGCTCGCCCTTCACCAACGCGCACAGCGCTCGGCCGTCCTCCGTCCACAGCAGCCGCGCCGGCCCGCCACGCCCCAAGCCGCGCTCCCCCGCCCCCGCAGCCCCCGGCACCAAGGCCTCGAACTCCGTAAGGTCGAGCAGGGTCGTCTCGGCGCCGCTCGTGGGATCGTGAGCCAGCAGCAGGTCGCGCTTCTCGCGCGTGACCACCCGCACCAGCTGGCTGTGCCCCGGGCGCCACGACCAGTCGGGCAGCGGCGCAGTGACCGGCGGGCCACCGAAAACGCGTTCGAGCGTCAGGCGGGAATCGAGCGCCTGAGCCTGCGGCGGGTCGTCCGCACGCAGCATGGGCCCGTAGGCGAGACCCAGGAGCAGCAGCAGGAGCCAGCACGGGCGAGGCATGGGCCGCAAGGTACGCGAGGGATCGACCCCCGGAGGCTGTCGCAGGCTGTTGTTAGTATTTTGTCATGCGCCATGACCCGCCGCCCCTGACCCCTGGGAGCGCCAGGCTCCCGCCTGGCTCCTCCTCTCCTGAAAGCGCCAGGCTCCCGCCTGGCTCCAGGGTCGCCGTACGACCTCCCCCCGTCCGACTCGTCGCCCCCACCCACCTCGGCCCCTTCCTCCCCGGCCGCGAGACCGTCTTCGCCAAGGTCCAGGGCGACGGGCTGGCCGCCCTCGAGATCCACGACGGCGACCACGTCGTGCTCGTGCGCCGCGACGAGGCCGAGCACGGCGACATCGCCGCCGTGCTCGACGAGCGCGGCCAGGCCACGCTCTGGAAGGTCTACCCCGAGCCCGGCGCACTGCGCCTCTCCACCGGCCGCGCCGGCGAAGAGCGCCGCGTCTCACCCCCGCCCCGCATCCACGGCGTGGTGGTGGCCCTGCTGCGCCGCCCGGGCGCCTGATCCCGCCCCCGCAGGGCCGGCGGCCGCTCCATGAAAATCGAAAGTCTACTATTCCTTTTGCGTGATATGCTCCAATCATGCTCGCACGCTTGCGCTGGACAGCCGCCGTGCGTACCGCCCTCCGGCGCAGCCCGGTGGTAGCGCTCGTGGGACCGCGCCAGTCGGGCAAGACCACGCTGGCCCGCCAGCTGCTTCCGCCCGACGCGCCCGAATACTTCGACCTGGAGAACCCGCTCAGCCTGCGTCGCCTCGACCAGCCCCTGACGGCTCTCGAGCCGCTGCGCGGCCTGGTGGTGATCGACGAGATCCAGCGGCGCCCCGAGCTGTTCCCGGTGCTCCGCGTACTCGCGGATCGCCGCCCGATCCGGGCTCGGTTCCTGATCCTGGGCAGCGCGGCGCCAGAGCTCCTGCGGCAGTCCTCGGAAACGCTCGCCGGCCGACTGACGGTCCTGTCCCTGACAGGGTTCGATCTGCAAGAGGTCGGCGCGAAAGCCCTGGATCGCCACTGGCGCCGAGGGGGCTTCCCCGCGTCCTTCCTCGCGCCCAGTGAGGCGGCCAGCCATGCCTGGCGCCAGCAGTTCGTGCAGACCTATCTCGAGCGGGACCTGCCGTCCCTGGGCCTGCGGATCCCGGCGCCGACGTTGCTCCGCTTCTGGACGATGTTGGCCCACTACCACGGCGGGATCTGGAATGCGGCCGAGGCCGCCCGCTCGCTGGGCACCTCGGAGCCGACGGCGCGCCGCTACCTCGACCTCCTCGAGTCGCTCTACCTGGTCCGCCAGCTCACGCCGTGGCACGCCAACGTCCAGAAACGGCAGGTGAAAGCGCCCAAGGTCTACGTCCGGGACAGCGGCCTGCTGCACACGCTCCTGGGTCTGGCCACCGAGCACGATCTGTTGAGCCATCCCAAGGTCGGCGCCTCCTGGGAGGGCTACGCGATCGAGGAGACCCTGCGCTGCGTGCGGCCCGACGCCGCGCACTTCTGGGCCACGCACAACGGCGCGGAGTTGGACCTCCTGCTGCACGTCCGCGGCCGCCGCTACGGAGTCGAGGTGAAGCGCCAGGACGCTCCCGGCCTCACGCCCTCCATGCGTGCGGCGCTCCACGACCTGGAGCTTCGACATCTCACGGTGCTCTACCCAGGGACAAGCACCTACCGCTTGGCCCCGCGCGTGACGGTCGCGCCGCTCGCGCTCCTGCACAAAGCTGGCCCCGCCCACGTGCTACGCCCCTCCTGATCCAGCGCGCCGACGAAGACCTGCACCCCGGGCCGCGGGTGGCGGACTCGTAAGACTGGGTGTCTGGTGACTCTCGGCATCCCCCGTCTCGGCTCACCTCCGCGCGTTCTCCGCCGCTCCCCCTCCGCTGGTCACGCCTTCCGCATGTTCCAAAGCGCGTAGAAGCGCGTCATGAGGGCCGCGGTCTCCTCGTCGTCCACCTTCCACAGCGAGCAGATCACGCGCGGCGTGCCCGCGTACATGAAGGCGCGCGTCAGGCCCACGATCCCCTCGCCCCCCAGCAGCTGGCCTCTCGCCGTCTCGCAGGCCGAGAGCACCGCCAGGTCGGCAGGGGTCTGCCTACGCAACACCTCCAACCCCCTCAGGAACCCGTCCTGCTCGTCGGCACGCGACAACGCCAAGGACGATAGCCCCGGCCGAGGCGCGTCGATCAACCCGTGGCAGGCGAAGTGGACCGCGCGCCAGCGCCTCTGCTTCGGCAGCGCCGCGCGCCGCCACAAACCCATGTACATGGGAGGCTGGCTCCGTACGTCGGTACGCCGATCAGTTCGCCAGGTAACGGGCCACGTACCACTCGGTCTGGCCGCCCGGCCCGCCGGTTCCACCGGACCCCGCCATGTAGATGTCGCCGTTGGCCGCGAAGCCGATGCCGTTGGCGGTGATCGCGAAGCCCAGCGAGACGGGCTGTCCGATGCCGCCCGAGCCGAAGTCCGGGTCGAGGCTGCCGTCGCCGAGGAAGCGCAGCACCGCCGCCTGCGAGTCGCCCGTGGGCGGGAACAACTGCGCGTTGACGAGGATCCTGCCGTCCGCCTGCACGGCCGGGGTCATCCCCTGGTTGGAGTCGTACAGGCCCGCGTAGCTCACGCCGCCGGCGCCGAAGGCCGGATCCAGCGCGCCGCCGGCCAGACGCCGCTCCACGACGACGTCGCCCGTGTGTCCCGCATTCGGCGCGTTGCCGCTGCCCACGATCTCGTCCGCCGGGCCGACGGTCATGCGCAG
>JANOFW010000253.1:0-2281 GCA_031413835.1 Planctomycetia bacterium | reverse complement strand
CGCAACTCGCTGCTTTGGTCGTCGATCAGAACGAGGTCGGTGAACGTTCCGCCGGTGTCGATCCCGACGCGGACGCTCACCGGCTATCCAGAGCGTCCACCTTCACCGCAGCACCGCAGGCGGCTGAGCGCCAGGCGGCCTCCATGATCGCGACCGAGCGCACGCCGACATCGCCGGGAGCACAGTCGCTCACGTCGCGACCCAGGCACCGATCGACGAGGAGCTGCGCCGGGCCCTCGCATGAGTATCCCCCTTCACCGTCCGCCACCGGCGGGTCGGGCTGCAGCCGGATCACCTCGCCTTTCCCCTTGTCGCCCTGCAGCAGGACGTCGGCCCGCTCCCGCTCGAAATCGAGCGTCAACACTCCGCCCTCGCCGGCAATACGGAGCTCGCAGGCGTGCCGCATCACCCACGGCTGGTGGCCCTGCCCGCTGAACGACCCGATCACCCCGTCGTCGAACCGGACGGACGCCTGCACGTCGAGATCCACGCCGTTCTCCAGGAGATGCGCGCGCGCGAAGATCGAGGCCATCCGCCAGCACATCCTCGAGGTCGGCCGGCAAGACGCCATGGTGGTGCACCTGACCTACGTGCCCTACCTGCGCACGAGCGGCGAACTCAAGAGCAAGCCCAGCCAGCACTCGGTCCAGAAGCTGCGCGAGATCGGCATCCAGCCCGACATCCTCATCTGCCGCACCGAGAGGCCGCTGCCCGAGGAGCTCAAGGCCAAGCTCTCGCTGTTCTGCAACGTGGGCCGCGAGCAGGTCGTGGAGGAGCAAGACGTCCCCACCAGCATCTACGAGCTGCCGCAGATGCTGGCCGAGCAGGGGCTGGACAAGCAGATCCTCCAGCGCCTGGGCCTGCCGGTCACCGACCTGAAGATCGACCGCTACTACGCCCTGCTGCAGCGCATCAGGAACCCCAAGCAGCAGGTCGAGATCGCGCTGGTGGGCAAGTACATCGAGCTCACCGACGCCTACAAGAGCGTCTACGAGAGCATCGCGCACGGCGGCTTCGCGGCCGAGGCGAAGGTGCGCGTGCGCCGCGTCCTCTCCGAGAGCGTCACGGCGGCGAACGCGGCCGAGCTGCTGCGCGGCGTGCACGGCATCGTCGTCCCCGGGGGCTTCGGGGGCCGCGGCATCGAAGGCAAGATCGAGACCGTGCGCTATGCCCGCGAGCGCGGCATCCCCTTCCTGGGCCTGTGCCTGGGCATGCAGGTGATGGTCATCGAGTTCGCGCGCCACGTGGCCGGCATGGAGGGCGCCAACTCCACCGAGTTCGACGCCCAGACGCCCTTCCCCGTGATCGACCTGATGCCCGACCAGCGCGGGCTGGGCCTGGGAGGCACGATGCGCCTGGGTGCCTACCGCTGCGCGCTGCGCGCCGGCACGCTGGCCCGCGTCGCCTACGGCGACGAGATGATCAGCGAGCGCCACCGCCACCGCTACGAGCTCAACAACTCCCTGCGCGAGCGCCTCGAGAAGGCGGGCCTCGTGGTCGCCGGCGTCAACCCCGAGCGCGATCTGGTCGAGATCTGCGAGCTGCGCAACCACCCCTTCATGCTCGGCGTGCAGTTCCACCCCGAGTTCAAGAGCAAGCCCACGCGCCCCCATCCGCTGTTCCGCGACTTCGTGGCCGCCGCGCTGCGCCACCAGGACGACGTCCCGCCCCCCGACCCCGCGCAGCCCTCCCTGCCCCTGCTCGAGGAACGCGCTCCGGAACGCTCGGGAGCCTGAGCGCCGTGGCGGGGATCCCGACCCCTCCGGCCCACCCGCCGCACGGGCCGTTCGACCTGCTGCTCGCGGGGCTGGCCGCGCAGGCGCAGGTCTGCCTGGGCCTGAGGCCCGACCCCCTCACGAGCAAGACCGAGAAGAACCTCCCCATGGCGCGCCAGTCCATCGACATGCTGGGCGCGCTCGAGGAGAAGACCAAGGGCAACCTCACGCCCGAGGAGACGCGCCTTCTGGGCGCGATCCTCGCCGACCTGCGCCTGGCCTACGTGCGCGGCAGCCGCGCCTGAGGCGGTCGCGCACCTCTTGGAGGGTTCTCAGGAGGGCTGTCCGGGCTACCGCGGCAGCGACCGCAGGCGCTGGGCCCAGCCGTCGGGTGCGGGGCGCGAGGAAAGCGCGGGAATCTGCGTCCGGCCCGGGCACGGAAACCTCAAGAGCCTTGTGCCGGGCAGGCGAGCCGCGTCACGCCCGGTCTCCGTCCTGCGCGTGGCGACCGGACGTCCCGGCCGCCGGGCGCGGGGGGCGCTCAGGCGACGCGGCAAACGAGGTGG
>JANOFW010000252.1:0-7682 GCA_031413835.1 Planctomycetia bacterium | reverse complement strand
TCACCCGCCCCCCGCCGGCCCAAGTTGCACCCCAAGGACCAATCCAGGCAGGCACCCAGGCGAGGCTCGGTCAGCGCTCCGGAAGGTGCTCGAGGAAGGGGAGGGTGTCGAACTCGCCGGCACGCCAGCGGAGCTCGAGCGTGCGCGGCTTGCCGGCCAGCAGGTCGGCCCAGGTCCAGGCGAAGCGCGCGGAGGTCGGCTGCTCCTCGACCACGTTGGGCCCGGTGGCGAGCACGCGCCCGGCGGGCGCCACGAGGAAGGTGAGACGCAGCTTGTCGAGGTGGGGCGCCAGCATGCGCTCCACCAGCAGGATCTGCTCCTCCGTCAGCCCCAGCCGCGCCAGCGGCGCGGGATCCTTGCGCGCCTCCGAGGCGGGAGCCGCCGGCGGCGGCGCGCGGCGGGCTTCGAAGGCCTCGCGCAGCGGGTCGAGCAGCGGCAGGCGCCGCAGAGGGTGCATCGTGAGGCGGGCTTGCCGCTCCCCGCCCTCGGCCGCGATGCTCAGGGGACGCGCCGCGAGCAGCTCCCAGCGCCACAGGCTCTCCAGCCTGTCGAAGGCGATCTGCGCCTCGATCTTGCGCCAGCCCGCGCCGTCCTCCTGCTCCTCCAAGCGCTGGATCTTGAGCCCGGGCAGCATGGCCAGCCCGTCGCGCCAGTGACCGACGTCGAGAGGGAAGGGCCGCCCCTCGAAGGCCTCCAGGGCGCGCTCGCCCACGGTGTCGCGCACCCGCGCCAGCAGGTCGGCGTTCCAGCGCAGGGTGAGGGTGTAGAGCCCGTTGCCCTCGCGCTCGAGGGCCAGCTTCTCTTCGACCTCCACGCAGCCGCCGAGCAGGAGCGCCAGCAAGACGGCGGCAAGGGAACGCATCCGGGGCATGGCGGTCAGCCTAGCCCAAACAGCATCGAAACGGGGGCGGCCCTCCAAAAGGAGGGCCCCGAGGGGACCGATCCACAACGGTGGGTGCGCCCACGTCGGCTCCAGGAGGGTCCCCTCGCCCATGCGTCGTTCCGCCCTGCTGCTCGCGCTGCCCCTCTTGGTGCTGCCCGGCTGCCGCATGAACGAGCGCATGACCGGCACCATCGGCGGAGCGGTGGGCGGTGGGCTCTTGGGCGCGGCCGTGGGAGCCAGCGCGGGCGGCGTGGTCCTGGCCATGGCCGGCGGCGCCATCGTGGGCTACGTGGTGGGCGACTACCTGAGCGACCAGCGCGAGCGTTGCGGCTGCGCTCCCCCGCCGTGCGGAGGCTGCTCGGTGCCCTCGCCCTGCGAGGTCTACCCCGGCGCCTACACGCAGACACAGCCCCTCGCAGCGGCTCCCACCCCCCCGACCCCCAGCGCCCCCACCCCGGCCGCGAGCGTCACCGCCGCCGCGGCCCGTGACGCCTACGAGCGCGGGCGCACGGCCACGACGGCGGAGGAGGCCACGGCGGCCTACAAGGAGTCGATCCGGCTCGACCCGCAGCGCCCCGAGCCCTGGAACGCACTCGCGCTCCACGCCCTCGTCGCCGGCGACCGCAGCACGGCGCGCTCCCACCTCGCGACCTCGCTCGCGCTCGACCCCACCTACAAGCCCGCACGTCACAACCTCGAGCGCCTCGACGCCGGCCTCTAGACGGGCGGGAAGACGTCGCGCACGCGCAGACGCAAGCCGGCCAGCCCCGGCGAGGTCAGGACGTCCTCGCCTGCGCAGAGGGCGTGCAGGCGGTAGGCAGCGCCCTCGAGCCGCAGCACCTCGATGGTGCGCGCCTCGGGATCGACGATCCAGTACTCGGGGACGGCGTTGCGCGCATAGAGCTCGCGCTTGACGCCTCGGTCGAACTCCGCGTTCGAAGGCGAGAGCACCTCGACGAGGAGCTCGGGCACGCCCCGCACCCAACGATCGAGGACCACGCTGCTTTCGCGCGCGACGAACAGCACATCGGGCTCCACGACGTCCCCGCTGGGCAGGTACACATCGAGGGGCGCCACGAACACCTGGCCCTGGTGACCCTCGTCGGACCAGGCTCCCAGGCGCCGGAGCAGCACGCCGACCGCGTGCTGGTGGCTCCACTCAGGGCTCGGTGTCATGCGAATCGCGCCTCCGATCAGCTCCGCGCGCACCCCCTCGCCCAAGGCGAGCAGGTCGCGGACCGTCTTCGGAGGGTGGGTCGAGGCAGGCACCATGCACGCCATCCTATCTGCCGACGCACCTCACCGCGGTCGGAAGGACTCCGCCCCGACGCCCGCCGCGGTCACAAGAATCCGCGCGTTGCGGCCCCGCGCCGCTCCGGGTTCTTGGCCGCCCTGGGAACGCCAGGCTCCAGCCGGGCTCCGGGGCGCGGGTGAGGCTCGCGAGCTCAAGCTCCACGCCCCTCTCCCAGCCACGGCCTCCGACCCGGACGCCCCATCCCCCTACGTGCCAGGCTGGAGCCTGGCGCTCCCAGGGGTGGTGCGTGACTCGGCCGGTCACGACGAGCGCGGCGATGCATAGCCGGTGCCTGACCCCGCCTACTCACCGAGTAGGTCGGGTCAGGCACCAACTACTCACCTCGCCCCCGGCGCTCACTCGCCGGCCAGAGACATGCGCTCCTGCTGCAACGCGGCCAGCTGCTGCATCAGGGCCTGCTGGTCCACGGTCTTGTCGCCGAACTTCGCGTAGAGCTTCTGCAGCTCGGCGTCGATCTCGGCGATGCGGGCGGCGGCGTTCTTGTCTTGCGGCGCCAAGCGGAGTTCGAGGCCCTCGCGCTGAGGGCCGACGTCTACCGTCGTGGTCTTGAAGCCCTCCTTCGAGACGCGCAGGCGCAGCGGACGGTCGGGGAGGTCGGCGATCTTCCAGAGGCCCGCGCGGTCGGTGGTCGCGCGTCGCTCGCGCGACCACTCCTGCTGCCAGTCGTCCACGGGCGCGGTGGGGCCGGCGTCCTCGGACGCCGGCGGCGGCACGGGCGCCCCGTGCTCGGCGTTGAGGACCTGCACGCGCGCCTCGGCGATGGGCTGGCCCTCGCCGTCGAGCACCTTGCCCGAGAGCGCTACGCCGGGCGGGAGCTTGACCACGATGGGCGGCTGGGGGGCACCAGTGGCCAGGATCTTGGCCTTGGCGCCCCAGGGGGCGTGCCCCGGCGCGCTGACGCGCACGGTGAGCGCGCCGGGCGGAAGCAGGGGGATGGAGACCTCGCCGTTGGCACCGGTGCGCAGGTCGTGGCGGCCGGACTGCGACTCCATCATCTGCTCGAAGCGGTCGCCCTCGACGCCGTCGTCACGCTTCACCTCGACGCGCACGCGCGCGCCGGCGATGCGCCGGTCGTCGGCGGCTTCCACGCGCACCTCCACGCTCGCCCCCGCCAGCATACGTACGTCGGGCGCGCTCGTGACGCCGGCCTCCGCCACCTCGAAGACGGCGGTGCCGCCGTCCACCAGGCCCTCACGGCGCGCCTGCACGCGCACCTTCTTGCCGGCCGGCACGCCGTCCACGACGTAGCTGCCGTCGGCCAGCGTCAGCGTGGTGGGCGCGCCGCCCATGAAGTCCGTCATGTCGAAGGCGTTGTCGTTGCCTTGCCCCGGCGCCTTGTGCACCACGACCGTCGCGCCCCCGAGCGGCGTTCCGTCCGGAGCCAGCACGCGCCCGCTCACGGCCACCGCCGCGCGCATGAGGATGTCCACCTTGATCTCCGACGCGTCCTCCCGAGCAGCGTCGAGCGGGTTGGCGGTGTCGGTCTTCTCCTGCACCCAGCCCGTGAGCGTGGCGCGCACCTGGGAGCTCGAGGTGCGCTCGGCGGCCAGGCGGAAGGTCCCGTCGGCGGCGCTCAGGACCGGGTTGGCGCCGCCCATGAAGCTCAGCACGTTCACCTCGGCGCCGGGGAGGGGGCGCTTGTCGCTGTCGAGCACCCGTCCGACGAGCCACACGCCCTCGGGCGCGCGGAAGGTCATCTGGCTGCGCCCCTCCGGCACCTTGGCGTCCTCAGGTCCCTTGAGCATGCCGGGCACGACCATCCCGCGCTGCGAGGCCCAGAAGGCGGGCGGGCGCTCGGCGTGCGTGACGATCAGCATCTGCAGCACGCCCGGAGGCGCCTCGAGCACGGCCACGCCGGCGCGGTCGGTGGTCCCCGGGATGAGCGTGGCGGGCCCGCTGTCGCCCAGGTTCGCGGCTTCCCCCACCGAACAGAGCAGCTGCGCGCCTTCGATGGGCGTGCCGTCGCGGTCGCGCAGCAGGCGCAGCTCGAGGGTGGCGCCCCGGCGCAGCACCATGCGCACGCCCTGGTCGCCGGCCTCCACCTGCAGCATCGTGTTCGGATAGCCCGCCGCCGCGGCGATCAACATCTGGCGGCCCTCGCCCATCAGCGAGGTGAACACGAAGGTGCCGTCGTCCTTGCTCTTGGCGAAGGTGCGCGCCAGCGGGCTGGGCACCTCGCCCTCCTCGGTCATCGCCACCAGCGTGACGCCCCCGACGGGCTTGCCCTGAGCGTCCGCCACGCTGCCGCTGAGCGTGCCGCCCACGCCCAGGCGCACGGTCACCTGCTCGACGGCGCCCTCGCCCGTCAACGTGACGCTGACGATCGTCTGGCGGAAGAGCGGCGCGCGCACGAGCAGCGTGTGGGGCCCGGGGCTCACGGCCTCGAAGCGGAAGGCGCCGTCGCTCTTGCTCTCCTGCTTGGCCAGCGGCTCGGGCTCGCGATCCAGGTTGCGGAAGAACTCCAGGAAGCCTCCGCCCGCGAAGAAGTCACGCAACGTGGAGGCGCCGCCGTGCAGCTGCACGTCGGCACCGGCGATCGGCTGTCCGGCGCTGTCCACCACCTTGCCCTGGATCGTGCCGACCTTGCCCAGCCACAGGTCGCCCAGGTCCCAGGACTGACCCGGCAGGACCTCGACCCCGGGCACGCTGCGCACGCCGACGCCCACGGCCTCGACGCGCAGCGCCAGACCCTCGCCGGCGGCCACGTCAGCCAGGGCGAAGGTGCCGTCGGCGGCGCTCGACGCGCGCGCGGCCACGGGCTCCTTGCCGTGGCCCACGCCGGTGAGCAGCAGCGCGGCGCCCGCCACGCCCTTGCCCGTACGCACATCGAGCACGCGGCCGCGCACCACGCCCAGGCCGCGGCGGCGGAGCGCATCGGAGCCGAACAGCTTGGGACCGCGCGCCTCGCCGTCCGCAGCGACGCTCGTGCCCTCGCCCCCCGCGCCCCCCGACTCCAAGCCATCTTCGGCCTCGCCGCTGCCGGCGTCGCGCCCGGAGCCGCCCAGCAATCCGAGCGGGTCGCCGGCCGCGAGGAAGTAGGCGACCGCCAACGCCGCCACGACCACGACGATCAAGAGCCAGTTGGAACGCATGGCACCCTCCCAGGGCACACCCTCAGACTACGGGGGGCGCGGGGGGCGGAAAGGTGGTGCGCGGACTACGAGCCCGGCGCCGCCACGGCCACGAGCGAGAAGCGCAGGCGGTTCTCGCCGCCGCGCAGGTCCTGCACCGTCTGGCCCTTGAAGCCCTTGGCGCTCACGCGCAGACGGTAGGACCCGGGAGGGAAGCCCGTGAGCCGGAAGCGCCCCTCGGCGTCGAGAGGCTGGCTGCGCCGGATCGGCGAGGTCAGGCCGTCGGGGAGGCCGTCGGCCACCACCGTCCCGGCCAGGGCGCGGCCCGAGGTGTCGTTGACCTCGCCAGCGAGCACCAGGCCGGGATCGAGGGCCAGCTCGACGCGCTCCTCGGCGTCGTCGGCGGAGAGCGTGAGCGTGCGCGGCTGGCTCGCGAGGTAGTCGCCGCGACGCGGCACGGCCTCGAAGTCACCCGGGATCAGCCCCTCGATGCGGAAGGCCCCCTGCGCGTCGGTGGTGACGTTGCGCCCCTCGCGGCCCCAGGGAGGCCCCTTGGCGACCAGTTGCACGCGCGCGTTGGGCACCGGCTCCCCGTTGCCCTGGTCGAGCACGCGTCCGGCCAGGTTCACCGTGCCGGAGAGCGTCAGCTTGAGCGGCCCCGCCGGGGGCTGCTTCATGTTCGCGAAGACGGGCAGGGCCTCGAGTGTGCCGAGCTGGGCGCGCACCGCCACGACGAGATGCGGCGGCACGTCGTGGATCTGCCAGGTGCCGCGCGGGCCGCTGAAGGTCTCGAGCGGACGCCCCGCGCTGCGCGCGCTGCGCACGAGCTGGCCGCCGCCGGTGAGCCACACGCGCGCGCCCTGGACGGGCGCGCCTGCGTCCATGACCACCAGGCCCTCGAGCGAGCGCGCGCCCAGCAACGCGATGTCGTAGGCGATCGGCTCCGCGCGGCCCCCAGGCAGGTCGAGTTCGAGCGGCTGCTCGGGGAACCAGCCGGGCGTCTCGACCGTGACCTGGTAGCGCCCGGGATTGGCGTGCTCGAGCACGTAGCGCCCCTCGTCGTCGCTCGTGGCGTTGAGGCTGGGCCCGCCGCGCCGGTGACGGAAGAGGAGCGAGACGCCCGGCAGCGCCTCGCGGGTCTCCTTCTGCGTGATGCGCCCGGAGACGGCGGCGCCGGCCTCGAGCGCGACCGTCAGGAGCACGGGCGTCGTGCCGGAGGAGAGGCCCTTGAGCTGGCCCAGCACGCGCCCCGACTCGCGGGGCGAGGGCCAGGGCGCGTAGCCCGCGGCCTTGACGGCGATCTCGCGCGCCGCGCCCTTGGGCACCAACAGGCGGAAGGCCCCGTCGGCCTCGGTGGCGACCGAGCAGACGTAGGACGGGCCGTCCTTGACGGCCGTCACGATGCGCAGCAAGGCGCCCCCCACCGGCGCCTTCGTGCGCGCGTCCGTGACGATCCCGGAGAGCTCGGCGCCGTCGGGCACGCTGGCGCGGATTTCCGCGTCTTGCTTGAGCTCATGCGTCTGCACGAGCTCGGGCCCCTGCGGCACGGCCACGCGCAGCTCGTAGGTGCCGGCGTTCAAGTTCGCGAAGGTCGCTCGCCCGGCGAGGTCGGTCAGCCCACCCGCCACGGCTTCCTTGCCCAGCCAGCGCGAGCGCGTGAGCGCCAGCGTGGCGCGCGCGCCCTCCACGCCGCGGCCCTGGCGTCCGAGCACGACGGTGAGCGTGAGCGGCGGAGCCAGCGCGAGCGCGAGGTCGAGCCGCGCCACGCCGTCCACAACGTAGTCCTCGAGGTAGAGCGAGCCGCGTCCGGGCGCCGTGATGAGCAGGTCGTAGCGCCCCGGCACGAGCGCGCCGTCGAAGGTCCCGTCGTCGCGCGAGGTGAGGGTGACGCTCTCCACGTCGTTGGCCAGCACGAGGCGCGCGCCGCCGACGGGTCGGCCGGAGGAGTCCACCAGCGCCCCGCCCCAGGCGACCTGCAGGGCCGCCCGCGCCAGGGCCTCGGCGGCGGTCCTGGCCGCGGCCCGCGCCGCCTCGCGCGCCGCGATCGCCGCGGGGTCCTCGGCCCGCCGCTCGGAGAGCAGCAGGCGCGGGCCGCCGTCCGCGTCGTCCTCGGGCGCGCCGTCGAGGGGCACCCCGGCCTCGTCGAAGGCCTCCTCGCTCCCCTCGCCCTGCCGCGCGGCGCCCGGAAAGAGCGTGTCGCGCAACGACTCGTAGGCCACGAAGCCCAGCGCCCCGAGCGCCAGCAGGACCAGGAGCCAGGGTGCGCGGGCACGCATTGGTAGAGCCTACGTTCCCCCGCCAAGGTGGCGGGTTTCAGCAGGCCCCCCTTTCAAACCGTGCGTGCGGGTTTCCCGCACACGGCTTACCGGAGATCTCTCGAGCCGCTGCATCAGGCCGTCCTCCAGAAGGGGGT
>JANOFW010000251.1:0-5706 GCA_031413835.1 Planctomycetia bacterium | reverse complement strand
CTCAGTTCATAGCTGAGCGGCGCGCCTCCGAGCGCTTCACGAACGGGCCGCGGCCGAGAGGCCGCGGCCCGGTTTAGGTGGCCCCCCCGCGAACGCCGGGGGCGCCGGCGTGGGGGGATCGGGGGCCGTGGGGACGCGCCGCCCGACATCGGGAAAGGGACCTCATGTCACGGCCGTGTCTTGGCCGATAGGGGCACAGACCCGGCGAGGGATCGGACGCGTTCGCGTCTGCCTCGCCATCACCCCTTCCTTCCCACTCCGGAGTTCCCATGTCCCGCAAGCAGTCTGGTTTCACGCTCATTGAGCTCATGATCGTGATCGCGATCATCGCGATCATCGCCGCCATCGCCATCCCCAACCTCCTGGCCGCGCGTTTGTCGGCCAACGAGACGGCTGGCATCGCCACGCTCCGTAACATCATCAGCGCGCAGGCGCAGTTCCAGCAGTCGGCCAAGGCCGACGAGGACAACGACGGGACGGGCGAGTACGGCGGCTTCATCGAGCTGTCGGGCGCTGCGGCCGGCCGCATGGCGGCAGTCCTCGTGCCCCCGGTGCTCTCGGGCGCCTTCCGCGTGCTGAACGCCAACGGCGAGGTCAGCCGCTCGGGCTACTTCTTCACGATGCACCTGCCCGACGCGGCTGGTGCGGGCGTGCAGGAGCCCCAGGCCGGCTTCTCGGTCGGCGGCGGTCTTGACCCCGACCTGGCCGAGACGACCTGGTGCGCGTATTGCTGGCCGGTGAACTACAACCAGTCGGGGAACCGCACGTTCTTCACCAACCAGGGCGGCGACCTCGTCGCGACGGAAGACAGCACCTACAGCGGCACCGGCAACGGCCCGCCCTCGGACAGCTGCTTCCAGAACGCCGGCGGCATCACCGGCCCGGTCGCCATCGGCGCCGTCGGCGCGGACGGCAACACCTGGAAGCAGGTCAACTGAGCCTCGAGCCGAGGACGGCTTGACGCTCAGCTCAAGGCTGAGCGCGGGCCTTCTGAGCGCTTCACGATCGGGCCGCGGCCGCAAGGCCGCGGCCCGCTCTCGTTGGCCCCCGCGCGAGCGCCCGGGGCGCTGGTGTGGGGGGGGGGCAGGCTGGCGCGGCGTTACAGCGCGACGGGGGCGCAGGTCGATAGGGCTCCAGGGGAGGGGCCGACCGTAGGCCACGGGGACCGGGCCGCACGGGCTGCCGGGGAGAAAAGGGGGGGGCCATGGGGCTGGGGACGAAGCTCCCGGGAAAGGGCTTCACGCTGATCGAGCTGCTGATCGTGATCGCGTTGATCGGGATCATCGCCGCCATCGCCATTCCCAATCTGCTGGCCGGGCGGCGTTCGGCCAACGAGTGCGCGGCCATCGCCACCCTGCGCAACATCGCCTGCGCCCAGGCGCAGTTCCAGCAGGCCGCCCGGGCCGACGAGAACGCCGACGGCACCGGCGAGTACGGCGGCTTCCTGGAGCTCTCCGGCGCGGCCTCGGGGCGCATGGCCGACCCGCTCGCCACACCGGTGCTCGCCGGGGCGTTCCGCGTGGTCAACGCGGGCGGCGAGGTGGCGCGCTCGGGCTACCTGTTCAAGGTCTACTTGCCGGGTCCCGCCGGCGTCGGTCTGGCGGAGCCTCCCACCGGCTACTCCACGGGCGGCGGGCAGGTGCCGGATCTGGCCGAGGCCTCCTGGTGCTCGTACGCCTGGCCGCTCAACTACAGCGGCTCCGGCAACCGTACCTTCTTCACCAACCAGCGCGGCGAGATCGTCGCGACCGAGGACAGCCGCTACAGCGGGAGCCATGGCGGGCCGCCGCCGGACAGCGCCTTCGAGGCCGCCGGGACCATCACCGGCGTGGTGGCCGTGGGGGTGGCGGGGGCCGACGGCAACACCTGGCGCCCCATCGGCTGATCCGCGCCGGGGGCAGGCTCGATCTCGCGTGACCTCGTCCCCGCTCCTGGCGGAGAGGAGGCATGCAAGAGACATGTGCCGATCCCCGACGCCGGCTGGCGTGGCTCCGTCTGGCCCTGGCCCCCGGCCTCTCTCCACGCGTCGCGGCGCGGGCCCTGGGGGAGGCCGGCGGTCTGGAGGAAGCGCTCGCGCGCTCCCTGGCCTGGTGGCGCGCCCTGGGCCGAGCCGGACGTGAGCTGGCCCTGGAGGCGCATCCCGGCCGGGTCGATCCGGGGCCGGTCCTCGAGCGCGTGGCCGCCCTGGGAGCGAGCGCGCTCACCCCGGAGGATCCCGGCTGGCCGCGCGCCGCCTTCGAGGGGCTGCACGAGCCGCCCTGCGCGCTCTTCGTGCGCGGCACCCTGCCCGAGGCCGCGCGTCCGGCCGTGGCCTTGGTGGGCACGCGCGCGGCCACCTCCTACGGGCTGCGCGTGGCCCGCGAGCTGGGCGAGGGGCTGGCGCGGCGCGGGGTGGTCGTGGTGAGCGGTCTCGCCGTGGGGATCGACGCCGCCGCCCACGCCGGAGCGCTGGCGGCCCGTGCCGCGGCGCCGAGCACCGTCGCGGTCCTCGGCTGCGGACTTGCCGTCTCCTACCCGCCCGAGAACGCAAGCCTGCGCGAGGAGGTGGCGCACGCCGGCGCGCTCGTCAGCGAGCACGCTCCCGACGTGCCGCCCGAGCGCTGGAACTTTCCACGACGCAACCGCATCGTGGCGGCCCTGGCGCGCGCCGTCGTGGTGGTGGAGGCCCCGCTGCGCTCCGGCGCGCTGATCACGGCGGGCTTCGCCCTGGAGCAGGGACGCGAGGTGCTGGCCGTGCCGGGGCCGATCGGCCGCTTCAGCCACGAAGGGGGCCACCGGCTGCTCAAGGAGAACAGCGCGGCGCTGTGCCGCGGGGTGGACGACGTGCTCCTGGCGCTGGGCCTCAACGCCGCGGGTGCCGCGCCGTGCGCCCGGGCCGCGCCCCCGCCGTCCCCCGGACCTCAGCTGGCGCTCTGGCGCCTGCTCTCTCAGGACGAGGCCCTCAACGCCGACAGCCTGTGCCGAGCGAGCGCCCTGCCCGCCGCCGAGGTGGCCGCGGCGCTCGCGGGCCTGGAGCTCGACGGGCGCGTCGTGCGCGTGCCCGGGGTGGGCTACCTGCGGCGCTGATGCTGGCGGCGCCCCGGCGCTCGAGATCTGTCCTAGGCGAAGACCACCACGAGCACGCGCATGACGACGCCGACGACCAGCACCATGAGCGACAAGCCCACGAAGCGGCTGCGCGCTTCGTTGAGGACGGGCCCAGCCCCGTGCGCGCCGGTGATCCCCAGCACGAGCGCGATGGCCGCCAGCAGCGGGAAGAACCAGAGCAGCTCGCTGAGGCTCATGGCGGGCCCGCCGGATCGAACGCCACGGGGGGCGCGGGGGGCACGGGGGGCGTGACCTCCGGGGCGGCGGCGGGCGGCCCGGACGGCAGCACGTCGGCGAGTCGCTCGTCGGGCTCCGGCAGGGCGCTGGGCGGCGCGGCGATCCAGGCCGGGCGCTGCGCCACGGCGCGGGCGCAGGCCAGCTGGAGGGCCTCCAGCACGGCGGCCGCATGGCGCGCGCGGGCCACTTCGTTGCGACGCGCGGCGTCAGCCGTCGCGCTGCAGATGGCGATCAGGTTGAGGAAGCCCGCCACGACCACGTAGAGCGAGCCGACCTCGCGCCAGGGCGGCAGGCGCTCGAGGCGCACGTCCTCCGTGAAGCGCAGGGCCAGCGCGGTCGGCCCGCCGATGAGCGCCTGGGCGACGAACTCGAGCTTGTGGGTGCGCGGATCGACGCAGCTGAAGTCGGTCAGGGCCAGGCCGCCCACGAAGAGGCTCCCGAGCACCACGAACAGCGCCAGGCCGGCGAGGAGGCGTCCGCTGACCATCTGGCCCAGGCCGGGCACGAGCCAGCCCAGGAGGGCCACCCAGGTGCCGGAGATCAGCTGCGGCGGGGGCGGCAGGCTCACGCCCTGGGCAAAGCTCACGGCGGCGGCGTCTCCCTTCGGGCTGCCCGCGGGGGGCGCGAGGAGAGGCTCCTGCGGCCCGGGCGCGGTGGCCGGCTCGGCCGGGAGGCTCGCGGGGACCGGGAAGGGCTCCACGGCGGCAAGAATATGGGCTTTCGAGGCCTCTGGGACCCGATAATCCCCGCGTGAGCGCCAGCGACCCCCTAGGCCCCCCGAGCAGCGCGGCCGGCGCTCCGACGGGAGCCTCTCCCGTGCACGAGACCCGCCAGCGTGTGCGCTACAGCGAGGTGGACCGCATGGGCTACCTCTGGCATGGGCACTACCTGGCCCTGTTCGAAGAGGCGCGTACCGACTGGCTACGCTCGCGCGGCTTCTCCTACCGTGACTTGGAAGACGCTGGGACCCTGCTGGTGGTGGTGGAGACGGGCGTGCGCTACCTCAAGCCTGGGGGCTACGAGGACGAGCTCGTGATCCGCTGCAGGGCGGTCGAGGCCACGGGGGCTTGCCTGCGCCTCGAGTACGAGGTGCTGCGCCAGGACCAGCGTCTGGCCACCGGCTTCACCGTGCTGGCCTCCGCGGACCGCCGTGGCCGCCCTCGACGGCTGCCGGAGGAGCTGCGGGCGCTGGTGGAGCCGAGCCTGGGGGGGGCGCCGGGGGCCGGGACGGTGGCCGCTCCGCCGGCCGTCCAAGGTCCAGGCCGGGAGGGCCGAGGATGAGCTTCCTGCGTCGATCTCACGCTCCCTGGATGCTGCTGGGGATGCTGCTGGGGCTGCTCCTGTGCCCCGCGCTCCTGAGCGCCTGCGCGACGCAGCCGCTCCAGCCGCCCGCCGCCGGGGCCGGCCGCGCGGCGACGCCGCCCGCGGCCCCGCCGCGCAAGGCTGAGCGCGGGCCGGCGCCCTCGGTTGACCCCGGCGACGCTACGCTCGCGGAGATCGATCGGCTGCTGGCCCAATGGGACGCAGCGCAGGCCTCTGGCAGGCTCGACGAGGCCGACGCGCTCAGGCCGCGCCTCGTCGCCGAGGTGGACGCCGCCTTCGCGCTCGTGCTGGGCGCGGCGCGCGGGGAGCGCGGCCAGGCCGGCTCCTACGTGGGCACGATGGCGCTGGCGTTCTCGCCGCGGCCCGAGGTCACCGCCGTGCTGGCCGAGCGGCTCGCCGAGCGCGACGTGCGCCTCGTGGCCAACGCGCTGATCGCGATCAAGCTGCGCGCCGACCCCGCCACGCCCCTGGCGCCGATCGTGGCGCACGTGGCCTCGCCCCACGCCGACCTGCGGCGCTACGCGCCGCTGGCGCTGGCGCACGTGCTCGAGGCGCGCCGCCGTGCGGGCCAGGCGGCCGAGCCGGAGATCCTGGCCCAGGCCCTCGAGCGGCTCGTGCGCATCCGCCAGGACCAGGATCCCCACGTGCGCCTGCACGTGGCGCGGGCGCTGGGCGAGCTGGGCCTCGCCGAGGGGGCGGCGGCGCTGCTGCCGATGCTCGCCGACAGCTCGAGCCGCGTGGCCCTGGGCGCCGCGGCGGCGCTGTCGCGCTGCGGCGGTCGCCCGGGCTTCGAGCGCGTCATCCACCTGCTGCACAACAGCACGCCCGAGGCCCAGCCGCTGGTGGCCGGCACGCTGGTGGTCTACGCCGAGCGGCTCCAGGGCGCGCCGCTTTCGGAAGCGGAGCTGCGCTACCTGGGCTCGAGCGCGCCTGCCTGGGCGCGCTGGTATGCCGAGTTCGCCAAGCGCGCGCCCGCGGTACCGAGTGCGTCTGGATTCTGACGAGTTTCCACTAGACCCAACGTGATCGGAGCGACCTGCTGGAAACTCGTCAGAATCC
>JANOFW010000250.1:0-14022 GCA_031413835.1 Planctomycetia bacterium | reverse complement strand
GGCCCAGGCCTCGTAGGCGGCGCGTAGGCGGCCGTTCAATGCCAGGGAATCGCGCCGATCGGCGCTCAGCAAGGACTCCATGAGATCGAGGTAGGCGTAGAGCTCGGAGGCGCCCTCGAGCCCTCGGAGGTCGGCGGCCGCGCGGGCCGACTCGAGGCGTGAGCGCAGCGTCGCGAGCGAGTCGGCGCTGGGGCTCTTCACATACTGTTGGCCGGCGAAGTCCGCTGCCGAGACGGCCTTGAGCGCCCGCCGCACGGCGGCGTCGTCGAGCGCGCCCAGGGTGGTCTTCACCTGCCAGCCGCCGGCGCCGAGGGCCAGAGCGAGGCAGATCCAGGCTAGGGCCTGTGTGGGGGGGCCAGGGGGGCGCAGGAGGCGGCGCGGCCCAAGCAGCACCAGAGTCAAGGCACCGGCGATGAAGCCCACGCCCTCGCCCACGTAGTGCGACGTGGGCGTACCGGGCATGGCGTAGGCGAGCAGCGCCGAGAGCGCCAGGAAGGCGAAGGCGCTGCTCACGAGGGTGCGCCCTGGCGGGCCGCCGAGAGCGAGGCCCAGCGGGATGCGCGCCCCCACGACCCCCAGCACCAGGTCCCAGCCCGCCATGTGCACCATGCGGCTGTCGGGCACCCAGGCCACGCGCGCCAGCGCGCCCGCCAGGGCCGCGACGAGCATCACGATCCACGCGCGCGACGTGCCGGCCAGGCGCTCGAGCGAGCGCGCGGAGCCGACGAAGATCCACAGCGCGAGCAGCAGCGAGAGCGCTCCCTGGCCCAACACAGCCGAGCCGGTGAGCAGACGCTGCCACTCTCCGTTGCTGACGCGCGCAGGTACCAGCGCGCCGTGCTTGAGCAGCTGCTCCTGGGGCACGCCCGCCCAGGTGAAGACGTGATCGCTCGCCAGCCGGCCGCCGCCTGCCACGAGGCCGGCGATGTGCAAGCCCAGCCAGAGCAGCACCACCGCGGTCGTGGCCCAGGCGTGGCGCGGTGTGGCGCCGGCGTCTCTCGCGGGGTCGCGGGGCTCGAGGTCGTCCACGCGCTGAGCCTACCCGCCCGGCTTCGCGCGCGGGGCGGGCTCCACGCGGCGACCGGAGCGCGGGTGGGCCTGCTCGTAGATGCGCATCAGGCGGTCGAGCGTCAGGTGGGTGTAGATCTGCGTGCTGGCGATGCTCTTGTGGCCCAGCAGCTCCTGCACCTCGCGCAGGTTGGCGCCCGCTTCCAGCAGGTGCGTGGCGAAGGAGTGCCGCAGCGTGTGCGGGCTCACCTCCGCGGGGAGGCCCGCGGCCGCGAGGTGGCCGGCGAGCAGCAGCGCCATGCCGCGCGTGGTGAGGCGCCCGCCGCGCGCGTTGCGGAAGAGAGCGCGCTGGTCCTTGGGCGGCCGGCGCAGATCGAGCGTGGCTCGCGGGAAGGCCTCGAGGTAGGCCCTGAGCGCCGCCAGGCAGGGCCGTCCCAGGCCGGCGATGCGCTCCTTGCGGCCCTTGCCGCGTAGCAGCGCCGTGCCCTCCTCGAGATCCAGGTCGGCGAGGTCGAGCGCGGCGGCCTCGGCCACGCGCGCGCCCGTGGAGTAGAGCGTCTCGAGCAGCGCCCGGTCGCGCCGTGCAGGCCAGGCCTCGCCCTGGGGCGCGCCCAGCAGGCGCTCGATCTCGGCTTTCGTGAGCACCTGCGGCAGTCTGTGCCGCCGGCGCGGCAGCCGGAGCGCCGCCGCCGGGTTCGTGGGCACATGACCCTCCGCCGTCAGCCAGCGGAGGAAGGCGCGCGTGGAGCTGATCCGGCGTGCCAGCGTGCGCGGGTCGAGGCCCTGGTCCTTGAGGCTGGCCAGGTGGCGTCGCAGGGCGAAGAGGTCCACGTCCTTCGCGCGCGTGATCCCGCCCTCCTCCAGCCCCGCCACCAGCCGCATCAGGTCGCCCGCGTAGGCGCGCAGGGTGTGGGGCGAGAGATCGCGCACCGCCTCGAGGTGGTGCAGGAAGGCCTCCAGATCGGAGAGCAGGTTGGGACTCATCGCCCGCGCCGGCCCGCGGCCTCGTGGCCCGCCAGCGCCGCAAAGAGCCCGCGCCCCTTGGCCAGGGTCTCGCGCCATTCCGCCGCGGGGTCGGAGCGCAGCGTGATGCCCCCGCCCACCCGGTAGGAGGCCTGGCGGCGCGCGACCAGCAGCGTGCGGATGGCGACGGCCAGGTCCATGTCGCCGCCCACGTCGAACCAGCCCAGCGTGCCGCAGTACGGGCCGCGGCCCTCGCCCTCGAGCGCGTCGATGACCTCCATGGCGCGCACCTTGGGCGCGCCCGTGACGCTGCCGGGCGGGAACGCGGCCTCCAGCAGGTCCAGGCGCGTGCGCCCGGCGCGCAGGCGGCCCTCGACCACCGCGATGGCCTGGTGCACGCGGGCGAAGGCGATCAGGCGTCGCGGCACGCGCACGCGCACGCTGCCGGCGCGGCAGACCCGAGCCAGGTCGTTGCGCGAGAGGTCCACGATCATGGCCAGCTCGGCCCGGTCCTTCTCGCTGGACTCGAGCTCGGCCGCGAGCGCGCGGTCCTGGGCGGGGGAGGCGCCCCGCGGGCGTGTGCCCTTCATGGGGTCGGTGGCCACCTGCCGGCCCTCGACCTTGAGGAAGCGCTCGGGCGAGGCCGAGAGCAAGGCGCGACCGGCCGGCAGGGAGAGGAAGGTCATGTACGGCGCGGGCTGGCTCGCCACGAGCCGCTCGAAGAGCGCCACCGGATCGCCCACCCCGTCGGCGTCGAAGCGCTGCGAGAGGTTGGCCTGGAAGATGTCGCCTGCGCGCACGTGGCGCCGCACGCGCGAGACCCGCGCGCGGTAGTCGGCCGCCGAGACGCGCGCGCTGGGCTCGCGCCTCGGGGCCGTGTTCGATGTGCGCGGCCGCGCCCGCGAGACGGCCGACCACAGCCTCCCTGCGGCGCGGGCCGCGGCGGCGCGATCGTCACCCAGCCCGCTCAGGTAGACGCGGCCGTGGGCGTGGTCGAAGGCGATCGAGGCCGGCGCCCGGGCCAGCCAGAGGACGGGGAAGCCCAGCGGCGCGACGCGCGGCTTGGGGGTCACCTCTACCCCGCTGCGTGCCTCGTAGCCCAGGTAGCCCACCCAGCCTGCGCCGAAGGGAACGCGCGGGCCCAGGTGTCGGACGCGGCGGGGGGCCAAGGGGGCGAGGAAGTCGGCCAGTCGCCGCCCGTGGGGCCAACGCCTGGGGGCCAACGGCCGACCCGAAGTCAGGGCGAAGATCGACCAGGCGGGGCCGCGAAAGCCAGGGCCGGCCACCAGCCTCAAGAAGGCGCCGGGGCGGCGGCCGAGGCGTCGCAGCAGCTCAAGGGGGGGAGGGCAGGCAGGCAGCGCCCGCGTGAGCAGGACCTGCGGCGGGGCGGGGGGCCGGGGCACGGCGGGATTGTAGGCCCCGGCGCCTGCTCGCCGGCTCACCGCAGCGCGCCCGGCTGCCCCGGGGGCAAGCACTGGCCGGATCTTTGCGTATCCAAGGTGGGATCCGGTCCGACTGCTCCCGCGCGCTGGAATCGTCCACGCCCGGGGACGGCCGCATCGGCTCCTGGCCTCCGTGACGTACAATCGGCTCGGCGGCCGCTTACGGAGGTCCCATGTCCCATACGCGTCTCGTTCGACTCTCGACCCTGCTCCTCTCCCACCCTCGTCCCTGGCTGGGCGGGCTGTTGCTGGTGGGCAGCCTCTGCCTGCTTGGCAGCACGGGCCTGCTCGCGCCCGCCTGGGCCACCGGGAATGCCGCGCCGGCTGCGCCGCCGGCCCCCGTGGCGCCCCCCGCGCCCCCTGCTCCCGCCGAACCTCCGGCCCCTGCCGTGCCCGCGCCCGGTGCGCCCGCCGTACCGCCCGCTGCGCCCGCGCCAGCGGTGCCGCCCGTGGCTCCCGCGCCGGCCGCGCCCGCTCCGGCCCCCGCAGCGCAAGATGTGGTCAAGCTCGAGGACGCCAAGCGCGACCTGGTCCTGTTCGCGGCGCAGGTCAAGAACCGCAAGGAAGGCAACGAGGACCTGATCGGTTCCCTCAGCGCGCTCGCCAAGAACTTCTTCAACCTCGAGGGGCCGGGCGATCCGCCGGCGCCGCTGCCCGCCGGAGCCGACCCGGCGGCCGTGAAGGCCCATGCGGCCCAGGTCAAGGCGTACGAAGCCAAGGTGAAGGAGCACCCCAAGGTGGTGAGCGACTACCAGGACGCGGCTGTGGATCTGATGTTCAAGGGGCTGCGCGCCGTGGTCTACGACCCGAAGCAGAAGGAGAACCTGCGCAACGACGTCAACCTCAAGGCCGCCCAGGTGCTCGGCGACGTGCTCTCCTCGCCTCTGCTCAGCGCCTGCCGCGAGCCCAAGGAGGTCGAGAAGGTGCGCGAAAAGGCCAGCAACGAGCTGCGCGGCATCCTGGCCGGCGAGCTCGAGGAGCCCAAGCCGGAGTACCTCGTCCCCGTGGCGGTGCTCGAGGCCGCCTTCGGGGCGCTGGGCCGGATCAACGACCTCAAGAGCCTCGAGTGGCTGCTCGAGAACTACGCCCACACCAACAACTCCCAGAGCATGACCGAGCGCCTCAAGTCGGCGCACAAGTCGTTGATCCTCTTCAAGCCCGTCCCGGGCAAGCTGCGCTACGTCATCGTCGAGAAGTTCATCACGCTCTACACCTCCGCCGAGGCCCGCGCGGGCTCCGCCGCGCCCTCGGGCGGCACGCCGGCGCAGAAGAGCGCCGCGGCGGCCGCGAAGAAGTTCTGGGACGACGTCAAGACCGACACTATCGCGGTCGTGAAGTACTACGCCACGCCGCCGGGCGGCGCGGCGCCCCTCAACGCCGAGGGGCAGGAGGCGACCACCATGAAGGAGCTCAACGAATGGTGGTCGAGCCACGACAAGCCCAACCGGGCGCCGTGGCTCGATGAGAAGATCGTCGACAAGCCGGCGAAGTGAGGGGGGAGACCGGCGCGGCGGGGCGTGGTCCACATGAGCAGCCGCTTCGAGCCGCGCCCCGCGCCTGGCGACTGGACGCCCGTCGTGGTGCTGGTCTGCTCGCTCTCGCTGGCGCTGGCGGCGCTGGCCTGGTTCCTGCCGCGCTGGCTGCCGGGACGCGACGCTGCTGAGCCCGGGATCGGGATGGCCGAGCACGGCGCGCCGGCCGAGGTCGTGCTCTGGGTCCACGAGATGCCCGAGCGCGGTCTCAAGCTCGCGCTCAGCGGCGTGTGGGGCGACGAGGGCCCCGACCAGTCCCACGACCTCACCCTGCAGGCGCGCCTCGCGCTGCCGCGGCCCACGCCCCCGGCCTGGTACCGGCTGCTGCTCTTCAACACCTCCGACGCGCCGCAGAGGGTCACGGCGGCGGAGCTACCGCGCCTGCTCGAGGGCGCCGAGGGACCGGCCGAGCGGCAGAACGTGGCGCAGCTGCTCGAGAAGGCGGGCGTCTCGCCGGCACGCGGCGTGTTCACCCTCCTCCAGAGCCTGGGCGCGCTGCGCGAGGAGGTCGAACTGCCTGCGGGGGGCTCGGTGCCCCTGCTGTTGTGCTTTGATCGGCGCGTGGACCTGGCCCTGGCCACCGCCGTGGCGGGGGCGGACGGCGCCCTCTTCCGGCGGCGTCCAATCGAGCGGGCCCGGTTCCAGCGGCTGCTGGCCGACCCGGACGAGGACCTGGTGCGCGACCTATGATGCCGGGCTCCCTCCCCAGGCAGATCCCCTCGGCGGCGGAACCCTCCTGATGCCCGACACCCCGTCCCGTCCCAGCGTCACCCACGCCGAGGCCGTGCCCGAGCCCCTGCCGCGCGCCGAGGCGTCGGGCGCCCGGGCGCTGGCACTCTCCGGCGGCGGCCCGGCCGCGACCCTGGGGGCGGCCGGCTTGGGCGAGCTGGCCACCGCCTTCACGGCCAACGCCCAGGCGCTCGAGGGCGTGGGCGCGCTCCAGGTCCAGCTGCTCGAGGCGCTCAAGCGCAGCGACCGCAGCGAGCTCGTGCTGGCGAGCGCGCAGGGCCTCAACGACTCCTTCCGCAGCCTGGGCGCCATCCAGAAGGCCCTGCTCGAGCAGCTTGAGAAGCTGCGCGGGCCGGCTGTGGCGCCGGCGGGTCGGGCCGTGCCCCTGCTGCTCTTGGGCCTGTGCGCGGTGGTGATGCTGGCCACCTGGGCGCTGGTGGGGGCCATCCGGGACTTCGGCTCCGCGCAGCCCGACGCGCGCCTGATCACCGAGCACACGGCGCAGCTGCTGCAGAGCGGGCGCGACGAGGCTGCCGAGGGCGCGCGCCACGAGGCCCAGCGCCTGCAGTCGCAGGTCAAGGACGGCGAGGAGCGCGTGCGCACCCTGCAGGAGCGGCTCGACGCCGAGCGCGAAGAGGGCGCGCAGCATCAGCGCGAGCTGAGCGCCAAGGAGTCCGAGCTCGACGCGCTGCGTCGCCAGGCCGCGGCCGCGCAGAACGAGGCGCTCAAGATGATGTCGCTGGAGAACGAGATCAAGCTGCTCAGCGCCGACGCAGCGTTGGTGGATCCGCGCATCCGCGGTTTGGAGCGCGAGCTCGAGGAGCAGCGCCGCGACAACACGCAGCTGAGGAAGCGCATCGCCTCCTCCGAGATGGGCTACGCGGAGGCGCCCGATCCTCCGCCGAGCAGCGCGCCACCCCCCGGCGCCTCCCGGCCCTCGGCGCCCACCGCCGTCCCTCTGCCGGAGCGGACCGCGAGCGGCGGCCCCGTGGTGCGGGTGACGCGCCCCCTCGATCCCGCGGAGCCGCCGACGGTGTCGTACGAGGGCGGGGCCGAGCCGGGCCCCACCACGGTTCCCCCGGCCTGGTCTCCGCCCCCCTCGCCGGCGACCGCCTTCGCCCCGCCGCCTCCCCTGGGGGCGGCCTCCGGCGGCGACGGGCCGCCGGCGCCTGCGTCGCTGCCCGGCCAGCGCCCCATGGCCGCCGAAGCCCGCAGCGAGCCGCCCAGCTCGCGCGATCCAGCGCTGGTGGAGCAGGTGCGCACGACCTTCAACACCCTGCTCGAGGGCGCCCGCGCGCGCCGCCCGGACTACTGGACCTTCGCGCGTGTGGACGGCGTGGCGCACGATCGGCTGCGCGGCGTGGTGGCGCAGCGCCACGACAGCACCGGGCGCGTGCTCGAGACCGTCGAGGCGCGCGAGGCCCTGGTGTGGGTGGACCAGGCCGCCAAGCGCGTCACGCTCGAGCTCGTGGAGGGCGTGCGCACGATCGAGGGTCAGCGCGGCGACTTCCGCGAGGGCCGCATGGAGGCCGTGGTCGCGGATGGCGAGGCCGTCGCCCTCTTCACGCAGTCCGGCTTGCGGCAGGTGCGCACGCGCTGAGCGGTCGCGGGGGCCTCCCCTTGACCGGGCTGTGGCGCACGCGTAGCGTCGGGCCGGGCCGTCGCGACGTGGCGCAGGCTCGAGGCTCAGGAGGCCGGCTGCCGCGTGGATGTGTTCTGGCCCGTGGCGGCGCTGTTCGCGGGGCTCTTCGTGGGCTGGAGGGCCGGCGGCTGGCTGGACGCCTGGCGCCGTCGGGCCGAGGTCAAGCGCGAAGCGGGCGAGCGCGCGGCGCGTCTGGCCGCGCTTGAGGAGCGCGAACGGACGCACGACGAGGCGCGCCGGCTCCTGGCCGCGCGTGAGGCCTCCGCGCAGCAGCGCGTCGAGGTCGCCGAGCGGCGCGAGAGCGAGGCCTTGGCCAAGGCGCGCGACGGCGAGCGCCTGGCCGAGCAGGCCCGCTCGCATGCCGCCTCGATCCTGGCCGAGGCGAAGGGGCGTCTGGCCGCGTCGGGCGGGCTGCCCGCCGCGGACGCCCGCCGCCTGCTGCTCGAGGCGCTCGACCAGGAGCTGGTGGACGAGCGAGCGCGCCGCGTCCTGCGGGCCGACGAGCAGACGCGGGCCGAGGCGGCGCAGCGTGCGCGCGACATCGTGCTCGCCACCGTGCAGCGCCTGGCCACGGAGCACGTCTCCAAGGCGAGCGTGACGCTGGTGACGCTCCCCAACGACGACATGAAGGGCCGTGTGATCGGCCGCGAGGGCCGCAACATCAAGGCTTTCGAGGCGGCCACGGGCTGCGACGTCCTCGTGGCCGAGGACCAGCCCCTGGTGACGATCTCCTGCTTCGACGGCGTGCGGCGCGAGATCGCGCGCGATGCGCTCGAGCTCCTGATCCAGGACGGCCGCATCCAGCCGGCGCGCATCGAGGAGGTCGTAGGCGAGGCTCGCGGGCGTGTCGCCGAGCGCATCCGCGAGGAGGGACGGCGCGCGTTGGTCGAGGCCGACGTGGGCGAGGCCCATGCCGACGTGGTGGAGGCCCTCGGGAGGCTCGCCTTCCGCACCTCCTACGGCCAGAACGTGCTGCGGCACTCGATCGAGGCCGCGCGCATCGCCGGGGGCATCGCCGCCGAGCTGGGCTTGGACGCGCGTCTGGCGCGCCGCGCCGCGCTGCTCCACGACCTGGGCAAGGCCCTGGACCTCGATCAGGGACCGCACGCCGACGCCGCCGGCGCCCTGCTCCGGCGCGTGGGCGAGGCCCCCGCGGTGATCGCGGCCGCCGAGGAGCACCACGACGACCTGCGCACGGCCAGCCCCTACGCCGTGCTCGCCCAGGTGGCCGACGCCGTGAGCTCCGCGCGCCCCGGCGCGCGCCTTGAGCCCGCCGAGCTGCAGGTGAGGCGCCTGGTGGACCTCGAGAAGCTGGCCTCGCGCTTCGAAGGGGTCGAGCAGGTCTACGCGCTGCAGGCCGGCCGCGAGGTGCGCGTGATCGTGGACGCCGCGCTGGTCAGCGACGCCCGGGCCCCGCTGCTGGCGCACGACATCGCGCGCGCCGTCGAGGCCGAGCTGAACTATGCCGGCGAGGTCAAGGTGACCGTGGTGCGCGAGGTGCGCGCGGTGGACGTGGCGCGGTGACGGGCGGAGGAACCGCCCGTCACATGGTCGGACCCGCCCTGCGCGAAAGGGAAGCCAACGGTCGGCGCCGGCTTGGCAGCGGACGGGCGCTGGCTACACAGGGGGCATGACTTTCAAGATCCTCGCGGTGGGCGACGTCGTGGGCCGCCCGGGGCGCGTGGTGCTGGCCCACTTCCTGCCCAAGCTGCGCGCCGAGCGCGGCGTGGACTTCGTGGTCGTGAACGCCGAGAACGCGGCGGCGGGCAGCGGGATCAACGAGAAGGTCTACAAGGAGATCCGCGGCTACGGGGCCGACGTGATCACCATGGGCGACCACGCCTACCACCGGCGCGAGTCGCTGCCCCTCTACGAGAGCGAGACGCGGCTCCTGAGGCCCTCGAACTGGCCCAGCGGCGCGCCCGGCAAGGGCGTCTGCGTGCAGGACGGGCCGCGGGGCGTGCGCGTGGCCGTGCTCCACCTCCAGGGGCGCGTGTTCATGAACGCGCAAGGCGACTTCCTGGCCGATGCCGACCGTCAGCTCGAGCTGCTCAAGGGCAAGGCCGACATCATCGTGGTGGACATGCATGCCGAGGCCACCAGCGAGAAGATCGCGCTCTCCTGGCACCTCGACGGCCGCGTGGCGCTGGTCTTCGGCTCGCACACCCACGTGCCCACCGCCGACGCCTGCCTGCGCCCCAAGGGCACGGCGTTCATCTCCGACTGCGGCATGACCGGCCCCTACAACGGCGTGATCGGACGCGTCAAGGAAGCCGTGCTCAAGAAGATGCGCTTGAACGTCCACGAGCCCTTCGCCGTGGCCCACGGCGACGAGCGCCTGGGCGCGGTGCTGGTCGAGGTGGACGAGCGCAGCGGCAAGGCGCTCTCCATCGAGGCCCTCTTCCTCCCGCTGCCGACTTCGGTAGAGGTTCCTGCCGGCGACTGAGGCTCCTGGGCCCGTGCGGGGGGCTGGTGGTACGGTTCCCCGCATGACCGTCCCTGCGCCGCGTCGCGAGCCTCAGCACGTCTTCACGGTGAGCGCGCTCACCGAGGCCGTCCGCGACATGCTCCAGGGGGCGCTGGGGGAGGTGTGGGTCAAGGGCGAGATCAGCCAGTGGCGGCCCAGCCCCTCCGGCCACGTCTACTTCACGCTCAAGGACCAGGGCGCCGTGCTGCCCTGCGTGCTGTGGCGCTCGCAGGCGGCGCGCTTGAAGTTCAAGCCCGAGGACGGCCTCGAGGTGCTGCTGGGCGGCGGGCTCGACGTCTACCTGCCGCACGGTCGCTACCAGCTCCAGGTGCGCACGCTCGAGCCCCTGGGCGCGGGTGCCTTGCAGCAGGCCTTCGAACGGCTCAGGAAGCGCCTGGAGGCCGAGGGGCTGTTCGCGCCAGAGCACAAGGTGCCTCTGCCGCTCCTGCCCAGGCGCATCGCACTGGTGACCAGCCCCACGGGGGCCGCCGTGAAGGACCTCGTGACGGTCATCCGCCGCCGCTACCCCGACGTGACCCTGCTGCTCGTGCCGGTGCGCGTCCAGGGAGCGGGCGCGGCCGAGGAGATCGCGCACGCCATCGCCTTCGCCGACCGCGCGGCCCGCGCCGACGTGATCGTGGCCGGGCGTGGCGGCGGCTCGCTGGAAGACCTGTGGGCCTTCAACGAGGAGGTCGTGGCGCGCGCGATCTTCGCCTGCCGTACGCCCATCGTGTCGGCCGTGGGCCACGAGACCGACGTGACGATGGCCGACCTCGTGGCCGACGTGCGGGCGGCCACGCCCTCGCAGGCCGGCGAGCTGGTCGTGCCGGTGAAGGCCGAGCTCGAGGCCCGCCTGGCCAACGAGCAGCGCAGGCTCGCCCAGCGCCTGCGTGTGCGGCTCGACCGCGCCTGGCAGCGCCTTGAGTCGCTGGCCGACCGGCCCCTGCTGCGTTCCCCCCGGGGCCTGTGTGCGCCCCGTCGCGTGCGCCTCGAGCATCTGCGCGCGCGCCTGATGGCGCTGAGCCCCGCGGCTTCGCTCGTGAGGCGGCGCGAGCGGCTCGAGGCGCTCGCGCGCCGCGTGGCCGGCGCTGCGGGCGCGACCGTGCTGAGCCGGCGCTCGGCGCTGGAGCGCGCGGCGGCCGCCTTGCGGGCGCTCTCGCCGTTGAGCGTGCTCGCGCGCGGCTGGTCGCTCACCACGACGGTGGACGGGCGCGTGCTGCGCGCCGTGGGCGAGGCCCTCGTGGGCGCGCGCCTGCGCACGCGCCTGGCCGACGGCGGCGTGCTGCTCTCGCGCGTCGAGGGCAGCGAGCCCGCGGTCGGGGACGGGCCGTCGTGAGCACGCCCTGCCTCCGGCTGGGTTCTCGGTCGAGCCCGCTCGCCCGGGCGCAGGCGGAGTGGGTGGCTTCGAGGCTCGCCTGCTGCCATGCCCTCGTGTGGATCAAGAGCGAGGGCGACCAGGACGCCGCCACGCTGCTGACGCGCTTCGCGGCCACGGGCGTGTTCACCGCCGCGCTCCACCGCGCGCTTTTCGACGATCGCATCGACGCTGCCGTCCACAGCTTGAAGGACCTGCCGGCCGTCGAGGAGGCCGGCATCGTGCTGGCCTGCGTGCCCGGGCGCGAGGATCCCCGCGACGCGCTGGTGGCGCAGGACGGCCGCACGCTGGCGACCCTCCCGCGCGGCGCGCGCGTGGGCACGGGCAGCCCGCGACGCGTGGCCGAGCTCAAGCGCGCGCGCCCCGACCTCGAGGTCGTGGCTCTGCGCGGCAACGTGGGCACGCGCTTGGCGCATGTCGCGCAGGGCCGGCTCGACGCCGTGGTGCTCGCGTTGGCGGGGCTCCGGCGCCTGGGCGTGGAGGAGCGTGCCACCGAAATCCTCGAACCCGAGGTGAGCCTGCCCGCCGCGGCCCAGGGCGCGCTGGGCCTCACGATCCGCGCCGACGACCCGGCCGCCGAGGAGGCTCTCGCCCCCCTGCGCGATGTGCGCGCGGCCGCCTCCGTCAGCGCCGAGCGCGCCGCGCTGCACGCCCTGGGGGCGGGCTGCCACGCCCCGGTGGGGGCCCTGGCGGAGGTCGTGGGCGGGTTGGTGCGACTGCACGTGCGCGTGCTGAGCCTGGACGGACGTGTGTGCCTCGACGAGCGCGTCGAGGGTGCCTGGATCGATGCGCCCGAAATGGGCGCGCGCGCCGCGCGTGCGTTGCTGGCCCGCGGCGCCGGCCCGCTGGTGGCCGCGCGATGACCAGCATCGACCCCCTCGAGCCGCGGCACCTGTGGCTGGTGGGCAGCCGCGCGCGCGTGGAGGAGCAGGCTCAGGCCTGGACCAGCCCGCGCTACGTGCCGCATGCGCTGCCGTGGAGCGATCTGGTCGTGCGGCTGCCCGCCGCGCAGGTGCTGGCCGCGCTGCGCTACCACAGGCCGGACGTGGTGCTCCTGACCAGCGCCTCCGCGGTCGCCATGCTTGGCGCCGGCCAGGCGGCGGGACAGGCGGCGGCCTGTGTGGGCGAGACCACGGGCGTGGCCGCCGGCCGCGTCGGGTTCGAGACCGTGCTCGTCGGAAGGGCGGGCGCTCTGGCGCTGGCCGAGGCGCTGCTGGCCCGCTCGCCGCGTCCGCGTCGGGTCCTGTGGCTGCGCGGCGAGGAGGCCCTGCGCGAGGGGGCCGAGCGCCTGCGCCAGGGCGGCGTGACGGTCGAGGAGGTGATCAGCTACGCCGCCGAGCCTCGAGCGGAGTTCGTCGCCGAGGTGCGCGCGGCGCCCGATCCCGCGGTCGTGCTGGTGCAGAGCCCGCGCGCCGCCGACGCCCTGGCCGACGCGCTCCTGGCCTGCGACCGCGTCCTGCCGCGGGCCTGCGGCCTCTACGGCCTGGGGGCCTCGGCCGGCGACCGGCTGCGCGATCTCGGATTCGGCGGCGCGACCTCGATCGCGCCCAGCGACTTGCGGGTCTTCTTCGCCGGCCTGCCGTAGATTCGCGCCCATGGCCCACGACGAGCACGTGCACATGCCGGACCGGCCCCGTCGCTTGCGGCGTACGCAGGCGCTGCGTCGCCTGGCGCGTGAGACGCGCCTCCATCCCGCCGAGCTGATCGCGCCGCTCTTCGTGACCGAGGGGCCCAAAGACGAGCGCACACCGGTCGCGGCGCTGGCGGGGCACCACCGCTTCGGCGTGCGCGCGGCGGCGGTCGAAGCCAAGCGCCTCGAAGGGCTCGGCATCGGCGGCGTGATCCTCTTCGGGATCCCCGGCGCGAAGAAGCCCAAGGGCGACGTCGCCTGGCACGAGGACGGCCCCGTGCCCCAGGCGCTGGCCGCGATCGCCAAGGCCGCCCCCGCTCTCGTGCGCATCGCCGACGTGTGCCTGTGCGAGTACACCGACCACGGCCACTGCGGCGTGCTCGACCGCTCGAAGGCCGGCGTGGACAACGACGCCACGCTGCCCCTGCTGGCCCAGGCGGCCCGCGTCTACGCCTACGCGGGCGCCGACATCGTGGCGCCCAGCGCCATGATGGACGGGCAGGTGGCCGCGCTGCGCGAGGCCCTCGACCACGAGGGCGGCGAGATCGCCCAGACCGCGATCCTCTCCTACGCGGCCAAGACGGCCTCCGCGTTCTACGCTCCCTTCCGCGAGGCCGCGGGCAGCACGCCGGGCAAGGGCGATCGCCGCGGCTACCAGCTCGATCCGGGCAACCGCGCCGAGGCCCTGCGCGAGGTGGAACTGGACCTCGGCCAGGGTGCCGACGCCGTGATGGTCAAGCCGGCCGGCCCGTGCCTGGACCTGATCCGCGACGTGGCCGAGCGCTCGCCCGTGCCCGTGGCCGCCTACCAGGTGAGCGGCGAGTACGCCATGCTGCAGGACGCCTCCGCCGCCGGGCACCTCGACCTCGATCTCGCCGTGCGCGAGAGCCTGCTGTCCATCCGCCGCGCCGGCGCGCGCTGGATCGTGACCTACTTCGCCGCTCACGCGGCCGAAGCCATCACCAGCGGCCGCTGGGAGCGCTGGTGAGCGCGGCGCGTCCGGCCGCGAAGGGACGCGCCGGCGTGGGCCGCAAGAGCCGCGCGCTCAACCGTGAAGCCCGCGCGCTCTTCCCCGGAGGTGTATCGAGCCCGGTGCCCGCGTTTCGGGGGGTCGGGGGGGAGCCGCCGGTCATCGCCGCCGCCAAGGGCGCCACGCTGATCGACGTGGACGGGCGCCGCTACGTGGACCTGATCGGCGCCTGGGGCCCGATGATCCTGGGCCACGGCCACCCCG
>JANOFW010000249.1:0-1560 GCA_031413835.1 Planctomycetia bacterium | reverse complement strand
CACGGCCTGGTGCGCACGCCGGCCTTCATGCCCTGCGCCACGGGCGGCTCGCTCAAGGGCCTCACCCAGCGCCACCTCGAGGCCATCGCGCCGGAGGTGCTGCTGGCGAACACCTACCACCTGCACCTGCGACCGGGCGAGCCCGTGGTGCGCGCCCTGGGCGGCCTGCACGGCTTCACGGCCTGGAAGCGACCGTGGATCACCGACTCGGGCGGCTACCAGGTCTTCTCGCTGGCGGCACGCAGCGCGCTCGACGAGGACGGCGTGACCGTCAAAAGCCACCTCGACGGCGCCCCCGTCCGGCTCGGGCCGCGCGAGGCCATGGCGATCCAGGAAGCGTTGGGCGCCGACCTGGTGATGGCCTTCGACCACTGTCTGGGCCTGCCCGCGGCGCGCGAGGAGCTCGCGCTGGCCGTGGCGCGCACCACGCGCTGGGCGAGTCGCTGCGCCGAGGAGCGCACGCGTGACGATCAGGCCCTCTTCGGCATCGTGCAGGGCGGCGTGGACCTCGAGCTGCGCTCGGAGAGCGCACGCGCGCTCGTGGAGCTCGACCTCCCGGGCTACGCCGTCGGCGGCCTGGCCGTGGGCGAGGGCCCCGAGGCGCTGCGCGCCACCCTGGCGCACACGCTCGGCTGCCTGCCCGCCGAGAAGCCGCGCTACCTGATGGGCGTGGGCCGCCCTGCCGACCTGCTCGACGCCGTGGCGCTGGGCGTGGATCTCTTCGACTGCGTGCTGCCCACCCGCAACGGCCGGCGGGGCCATCTCTTCACCGCCGACGGGGTGGTGCGCATCGAGCAGAAGGCCCACGAGCTCAGCGAGGCCCCGCTAGATGCCGACTGCCCCTGCGAGGTCTGCCGCACGCACAGCCGCGCCTACCTGCGCCACCTCTTCGCCACCGACGAGCACAGCGCCACCACGCTGGGCGCGTTGCACAACGTGACCTTCCTGGTGAATCTGCTGCGCCGCGCGCGGGAGCAGCTCCTGGGCGGCGGCTTCGAGGTCTGGCGTGCGGACTTCCTGGCGCGCTACGAGACCGGCGAGCGCGCCTGGCGGACGGCCCACGCCGAGGACCCCGAGGGTGCCCGCGGCAGCCGCGACGCGCGCCTCGAGCGCGAACGCAAGCGCGCGGGCTCCGGCGGTGCGTGCGGAGGCACGACGTAGCCCCAGGCCAAACGTGGGCCCGCTCGACGACGCTGCTAGCGTGGGCGCCCCATGGGCAAGTTCATCGCACGCCTCGTCGTCACGCTCGCCGTCCTCTACGCTGCGGGCGTCGCCATCTTTGCGTTCACCTACTACCCGGCCGAGAAGCCCGATGTGCCCACGATCGTGGGCGACTTCAACGGCTGGGTCGGCGAGCTCTGGACGACGAAGGTGAATCCCAAGCCCGCCAAGCCAGTCGAGGCGCCCGCGCCTGCGCCCGAGCCGGTCCCGACGCCCCCCGTCGCACCCGCCCCTCCCCCGGGTCCCCCGCAGCCGCCCCCGGGCCGCTACGGGGAGCAGCTCGTGGTGTGGTAGTTGGTGCACCGGCTGCTGCCGGGGGCCGGCAAGCAGGCGCGGGTG
>JANOFW010000248.1:0-7879 GCA_031413835.1 Planctomycetia bacterium | reverse complement strand
TGGTTCTGGCTTCGGGTGGATATCCAGGCGCCTATGAAACGGGCAAGGTCATTCACCCTGGATGGCGAGCATCGCTGCCGCCAGGCCCGAGAGGCGCCCGTCGCCCACCTGCTGCTGGTGGGTCTTGGTCAGGCCCCCCGTGACGAAGGTGCGGACCTCGCCCGCGAGGTCCGCCGTCGTGAGCCCCTCGGCCGCCTTCACCATGGCCCAGGCCTTGACCCGGCCGCCCAGGCCCTCGACGCCCAGGACGTAGCCGCTCTCCTTGAGCGCCGCCTCGGGAGCCACGAAGTTCCAGTCCTCCGAGGGCAGGGTCCAGGCGAAGTTCTTGTCCTTGACCTCGCGCTTCTCGCCCGCTCCGGCGGGCGTGCTCAGCAGCAGGACGACGGGCAAGGCGAGCAGCAGATGGCGCATGGCAGCGGCTCCAAGGAGCCCCGGGGGGCCGGGGGGGCGGATAGAGAGCCCCGGGGGGCCGGGGGGGCAGATAGAGAGCCCCGGGGGGCCGGGGGGCAGTACCGCATGATAACGCCCGCGCGCCCGGTCTTGTGGGGCGGACCGTTCCGCCCGGGACGAAGGTCGCGCGCCCGCCAGGGCGCCCCGGCCCCCTACTGTCCGGCGGCGGAGGCGCTCTCGGCGGTGCTGGGCCTCACCCAGGCCAGGGAGACGAGCCGGTCGCCCTCGGGCACGTCGATGGCGCGCACGCCGCCGGTGGAGCGGCCCGTGAGCCGGAACTGCTCGCTGGTGACCGTGGTGCGGATGGTCTGGCCGCCCTCGGTGATCAGGATGATCTCGTCGCCGTCCTGGACCGCCTTGGCAGCCACGACGGCGCCGTTGCGCTCGAGCCCCTCGTGCGAGAGGTTGGACACGCCCTGGCCGCCGCGGCCCTTGAGCGGGTACTCGGCGAAGGCGCTGCGCTTGGCCTGGCCGCGCTCGAAGACCGAGAGCAACGAAGCGCTCTCGTCCACGCGCTCCATGCCCACGACCAGGTCGTTCTCGAGCAGCCGGATGCCGATCACGCCGGTGGTATCGCGCCCCATCGCGCGCACCGAGGTGAGCGCGAAGCGGATGGCCTTGCCGCGGGCCGTGACGAGCACGATCTCGTCCTGCTCGTCGGCCAAGGCCGTGCCGATGAGAGCATCGCCCTCGCGCAGCTGGATGGCGATGATCCCGCCCCGGTTGATGTTCTGGAACTCGTTGAGCTGCGTGCGCTTGATCTGGCCCTTCCTGGTGGCGAAGACGATCGAGCGCTCGGCCGCGAGGTCGCGCACCGGCAGCACGGCCCGGATCTTCTCGCCGGGCTCGAGCGGCACATAGTTGACCACCGCGCGTCCCTGGGCGTAGCGGCCCATCTGGGGCAGCGCGTAGACCTGCTCCTTGTGCACGCGGCCGCGGTCGGTGAACAGCAGCAGCCAGTCGCGCGTGTTGGCGACCAGCAGGTGCTCGACGAAGTCGCCGTCCTTGGCGTCGGAGCCGATGATGCCCTTGCCCCCGCGGTTCTGGACGCGGTACTCGGAGAGCGCGGTGCGTTTGACGTAGCCCGCGTGGCTGAGCGTGACGGCCACGTTCTCCGGGGTCACGAGGTCGATGTCCACGACCTCGTCCTGCGCGTCCTCGATGACCGTGCGGCGCGGGGCGTCGTAGCGGGCCCTGAGGCCCTCGAGGTCGGCGGCGATCACGGCCACGACCTTGGCCTCGTCGCCCAGGATCGCGCGAAGTCCGGCGATCTGCGCCTGCAGCTGGGCGTGCTCCTCCTCGAGCTCGCGGCGCTGCAGGCCCGTGAGGCGTGCCAGCCGCATCTGCAGGATGGCGTCGGCCTGCGCATGGGTGAACCCGAAGCGGCCCATCAGGCCGGTGCGCGCGGTGTCGGGGTCGGCGCTGGCGCGGATCAGGGCCACGATGGCGTCGATGAGGTCGAGCGCCTTGAGCAGGCCCTCGACGATGTGGTCGCGGTCCTCGGCCTTCTTGAGCAGGAAGCGCGAGCGGCGCACGATCACGTTCTTGCGGTGACGCACGTACTCGTGGATCAGGCGCTTGAGGCCGCACAGCACCGGCCGGCCGTCGATCAGCGCGATGCCGTTGACGCTGAAGGAGTCGCGCAGCTGGCTGTACTTGTAGAGTTGGTTCAAGACGACGTGGGGGTCTTCGCCGCGCTTGAGCTTGATGACCAGACGGGTGGTCTCGTCGCTCTCGTCGCGCAGGTCGGCGATGCCGGGGACGCGGTCTTCCTTGACGAGGTCGGCGATCTTCTTGACCAGCGTGCTGCGGTTGACCTGGTAGGGGATCTCGGTGACGAGGATCTCGGCGGCGCCCTTCTCGCCCTCGAGGATCTCGCAGCGCGCGCGCAGCTCGAGGATGGCGCGGCCGGTGGCGTAGGCCTCGAAGATGGCCGCCCGGCCGCACAGGCGTCCGCCGGTGGGGAAGTCGGGCCCGGGCACGTGCTGCATCAGCCCCTCGAGGGTGATGGCCGGGTCCTTCAGGTAGGCCAGGATCGCCGCGCAGATCTCGCTCACGTTGTGGGGCGGCAGCGAGGAGGCCATGGCCACCGCGATGCCCGAGCCCCCGTTCACCAGCAGGTTGGGGAACATGCCCGGGAGCACCAGCGGCTCGACGCGGCTCTCGTCGTAGTTGGGCTGGAAGTCGACGGTCTGCTTGTCGAGGTCCTCCAGCAGGTCCACGGCGGCCGTGGTCATGCGGCATTCCGTGTAGCGCATCGAGGCGGGGGGGTCGCCGTCCACCGAGCCGAAGTTGCCCTGCGGGTGGACCAACGTGGTGCCCATGGCCCAGGACTGCGCCATGCGCACGAGCGTGGGGTAGATCGCCTGGTCGCCGTGCGGGTGGTAGTTGCCCATCGTGTCGCCGACCACCTTGGCGCACTTGAGCGTCTTGTGGCTGGGGGCGAGGTTCAGGTCGTTCATCGCGACCAGGATGCGCCGCTGGCTGGGCTTCAAGCCGTCACGCACGTCGGGCAGCGCGCGATCGACGATCACGCTCATCGCGTAGCGCAGGAAGGAGGTCTACAGCTCCAGCGCGATGTCGAGGTCGTGGATGCGCTCGGGGACCGCGTCGGGGGCAGGTTCGGGCGTGGCGTCGCTGGCCGACATCGGGGTCTGTTTCCTGGAGGCTGGACGGCGCGCGCCGCGGGGCTCTCTCGAGGGCCTGGACGGTGTTCCAGGAGGATCGCGTAACTCCTTGCCCTGCAAGGAACTACGGATCTCTGCCCGAAGCGGTCCATGCTACCCGAGGGGGGCCCGAAACGCGATGGATTCTGGACCCGTTTCCAGGCCCCGGCGGGGGCCTTCTCGGGGCCCCTTCCGGGTGCGTTCCAAAGGCTGGTTTCAGGTGGCCCAGGGGGCACCCCACCTGTTCTCCGCCGTCCGCGCCGGTGTGGTCACGCGACTTCCTGCGCGGGCTCATGGAGGGGGCGCTCTGCAGCCCCCGAGTAGCCTCGCGGCGTCCAAGGAACCCCATGGCCAGCACCCTCCTGCGCTGCTCACGCCGTTCGCTCGCCGGCGCCCTGGTCACGCTGCTGGCGGGCTGCGGAGGCGAGGGCGTGGGCGGCTCCGGTCTCCTCACTCCGGCAGCGGATGGGGACCCGGCCCACCTGCGGGTCCAGGGCACGCCCCGGCAGCAGGGGCTGTGGCAGGGAAGGCTGCTGAAGGACGAGATCCTCTCCTTCCACGAGGCCTTCCAGAAGGCGGCCCTGGCGCCGGACGGCGATCTGCTCTCGCCGGCCACCAAGCAGCGCCGCTCCGCGTTGCTGCGCCTGCTCGAACCGGCCCGCGAGCGCTTGCCCGAGGCCGCCCGCCAGGAGCTCGAGGGCTTGAGCGAGGGCTGCGGCCTGCCCCAGTCGACGCTGCTCTTGAGCGAGCTCTTGACCGACCTGCTGCGTTTCGGCAGCGACGAGGCGCTGCGGCTCTCGGGCCGGCTCGGGCAGCCGGCTCCGGGCGCGCTTGCGCTCTCGCTCGACGGGCCGCTCGCTCCCGTGGTCGCCCCGCGCCTCTTGTGGATCACGCGAATGGACGAGAAGGGGGGCCTGCTGCCGAGCGTGACGGTGTTGGCCTGGCCCGGCTCGCTCGGGGGCCTCCTCGCCACGCGGTCGGATGGTCTCACTCTCGCGGCCGTCGAGTGCGCCCTGGAGGCCGGGCGCCAGGGGCTCGCGGGAGTGCCCTTCGACCTCTCGCTGCGCCTCGCCGTGGAGCATGCGCCCGACGCGCGTGCGGCGCTGGCCCTGCTGGCGCAGACCACGGCGCACCGGGTAGCGGCGCAGGGTCCCGCGGGCGGCGCCGCCCTCGAAGCGCTGTGCGCACTGGCGGGCGACGACCCCCAGCCCTTCGCGCCCGACGCACCGGAGGAGGCGAGCACGACGTTCGGCGTTGCCTGGAGCGCAGGCACCGCCTACCTCACCTGGCAGCGCGGCACGGATCCCCGGCACACCAAGCCCGTTCCCTGAGGCTCTCAACGCGGCTCGGCAGCGCCCTCTTCGGCGGGCGGCTCCTCCTCGCGCGGCAGCGCGCGCCAAGGCTTGGCGATCAGCAGGAAGCGCTCGCCCAGGCGCGTGAAGCAGGTGATGCGCGTGCCGAGGTCCTTGCCCGGCTCGAGCATCTCGACCACGTACCAGGTGCGGCCCGGCGCCGCGACCCGCTCGGCGAAGCGCCGCATGCCTCCGGGGAACTCCTGGTAGGCGGTCGTGCCCTTGGCGTAGGCGACCAGCTCCTCCGTCGTGGCGGCATGCACGACCACCTCGGTGCGCTCGGTCTTGGGCAGCGGCTTGTCAGCCGGCGGCTCCCTCTCCAGCAGGCCGTCCTCCACGGTCCGCTCCTTGGAGGCCGCCAGGAACGCCTCCGTGGCCGGGCCCGGGCGCAGGACCTGGACGAGCTCGGCGCGGGTGGGCACCAGCGAGCGCATCAATGCCAGGAAGCGCTCGCGCTCGCCGGCGTTCTGCGCCAGGACGATGCTGCGCATGAGCTCCTCAAGAGTCGCCGGATGCGCCGTCGAGATCGCCGTGTGCGGGGGCGCGGGGGCGCGCTGCCCTCTCTCAGCGCGGGGCCAGACTGTGGCGCCTGAGCTCCTCGAGCGCGTCGCGGCGCAGCTCGACGGTCTCGTCGTCCTGGCCCGGCAGGGAGAGCAGGTCGCGCAGCGCGCGCGCGCCGCGCTCGCGCTGGGGGCCGGCGAGGTCGAGCGCGCCCGCGAGCAGGCGCAGACGGGCGCGCGCATGGCTGCCCGCCGCGCCCTCGTTGGACCAGATCTGGCGCTCGGCCTGGGCCAGCAGCTGGGTCGCCTCGTCGAGCCCGTGGCCCTCGCGCAGGGCCACGAGGCCCAGATCCACCCGGGCCTCGAAGATCACGCGACGCCAAGGCCCGGGCTGCTTGGCCGCCTCGGCGGCGGCGATGGCACGCTCGAGGCCGGTGCGGGCGGCGGCCAGGTCGCCCACGCCGCGCAGGGCCGTGTCGCCCATGCCCAGCCAGGCCAGCGGCAGCAGGCCCCGGGCGTGGAGCCGCGGACTCTCCGCCAGGCCCTCTGCCGCGCGGCGGTAGTCCGCGTGGGCGGAAGCCCAGACCGCGGGCGCCTCGGCCGGCCGATCGGCGACTGCGTCGAAGGCCCGCCCGTGGGCGTCGCGCGCCGAGCGCAGCGCGCCGCTGGCCTCGGCCAAGCCCAGGTCGTCCGGGAGCCGGATCAACGCCCAGGCGACTAGCAGCACGCCCAGGGCCAGGATCCCGAGCCTGAGGCCGCGCGAGCGGCGCTCGAAACCGGCGCGCGCCGCAGGCTGCGTGGCGTGATAGGCCACGTAGGCGGCACGCTCCGACGGCCTTCCGTGGCGGTGGCTGTAGACGTCGCCCATCAGCGCTTCGATGCGCTTGAGCGCTCCGACCATGCGCACGGCGCCGGCGGGGAGCGGCTCGCCGAGGCCGGGCACCTCCAGCGCGGGCGCCTGGGGGTCGAGCAGCGCGGCGTGCGTGCCGCCCTCCACGTCGCTCTCACGTTCGAAGTGCCGCGACAGGCTGCCCAGCACCACGAACCACAGGAGACCCAGGTGCAGCAGGCTGCGCATCAGCCCCTCGCCCAGACCCAGTCGTGTGAGCGGCTCGTCGAGCACCAGGAAGGCCAGGCTCAGGAGGCCCGCCACCCCCAGGAACCAGAGCAGGTGGTGGCGTCTGGCGTGGCCGGCCTCGTGGCAGAAGACCGCCTCGACCTCGTGCGGCGGCAGCGCTTGCAGCAGCCCGTCGGTCACGAAGATGCGCCGCGTGCCCGGGGTAAGGCCCACGACCATCGCGTTGAGGCCGCGGCCGCCGGTCTTCCACAGGCGCATCTCGCGGTAGCGCAGGCGCAGGGCCCGGGCGAGCTGCTCGAGCCGTTCGCGCTGGGGCCCGGCCGGGAAAGGCTCGCTCGCGATCAGCCGAGCCAGCAGGGCCGGTAGCACGAGCGCGAGCAGGCCGAGTAGTGCCAGCTCGAAGGCCACGCGCAGCAGCGGCAGGTCTTCCAAGGCCGCGCGTGCCGTCGCGCAGCCCGGCACGCCCAGGTCGGCGGCCAGAGAGAGGCCCTCGAGCAGGCCCAGCACCACGCCCAGCGGGATCAACGCCAGGCCGTTGCGCCTCAGGCCGGCGCGGATCGCCTGCGCGGCGGTCGCATGGAGCACGGGACGCCCCAGGCGCTGCGCCACGGCGGCCTCAATCCTCGCGCGCGCCGTCCAGGCCGCGCCGAACCCGATCAGCGCGGGCACGAAGAGCAGCACGTGGCGCAAGAGCCAGGTCGTGGAGGGCAGCAGGTCATAGATCGCGCTACCGAAGTGCAGCGTCTCCAGGCTCACCAGCCACGCCAGGAGGGGCGTCAGCGGCAGCAGGGTGAGGCGTGCTTGCGCGGAGGCCAGGCCGCCTTCCTCATGCAGGGCACGGATCGAGCGCTCGGCCGCCATGCTCGAGAGCGCCACCGCGATGGCGGTCAGGGCCGCCGTGCCCCCGAAGGCGAGCAGCGGGTCGTAGTCGCCCGGCCTGAGCATCCCCAGGCCCAGCAGCACCGCCAGCAGGAAGGTGAGGTCGGGGAGCACGAGCGTCGTCTTACCTGGGTCCGGGGGGGCTTGCCCTGAGCGCGTCGAAGGGCGCGGGGGTCGCGGGGGAGCCGGTGGAGGCCACGCGGAACTCCGCCGCCGCCTCCGGCACGCCTTCGAGCGCGAGCGCGCAGCGGTCGCCCGCCGCGACCGGGCCCACGCCCTCGGGCGTGCCCGTGAAGACCAGGTCGTTGGGACGCAGCCCGAACCACGACCTGAGGTGGGCGAGCAGCGACGCGATGGGATGGAGCATGTGCGCGGAGTCGCCCGTCTGTCGCAGCGCGCCGTTGACGTGCAACGTGAAGCGCAGCCGCTCGAGCGGCGGACAGCGCGCCAGGAGCACGAACGGGCCCACGGCCGCCGAGCCGAGGAAGCCCTTGGCCGTGGCCCAGGGCAGCCCCTCCCTCTTCGCCGCCGCCTGCCGGGTGCGGTCCGTCAGGTCGAGCCCCAGCGCCAGGGCCTCGGCCTCGCCCCCCGGCCCGATGCGCACCACCACCTCGACCTCGTGGTGCACCTCGCCGACGCCGGCCGGGAACACGAGCGGCTTCCCCGGGCGTACGAGCGCCTGGTCGGGCTTCAAGAAGATCACGGGCTCGGCAGCGCTCGCGGGCGCCGCTCCCATTTCACGCGCATGCGCCGCGTAGTTCCGCCCGACGCAGAAGATGCTCATGCGCGCAGCCTACGGCTGGCGCGAGCAGCATCTATCGAAACGCAGGGGCCCGACCCCTGCGGATCGGTCGTCCGTCGCCCGGCGGGACGAGGCGAGGCGCCGGGGGCCTGAGCTCGGTGGAGGGTGTGATCCTGACCGAGTTCCCTGCTGTTGAGAAGGCTGGAATGGGT
>JANOFW010000247.1:0-7297 GCA_031413835.1 Planctomycetia bacterium | reverse complement strand
CTCGCCACCTACGAGGCCCAGCAGGCGCTGGCGCTCGAGCAGAACGACGCCGCGGCCGAGGCCTACGAGCGCATGCTGGCGGCGCTCACGCCCGAGCGCGTGCCCGAGGAGGTGCTGGTCGCCTCGCGTGCGCGCGAGATGGCGAGCCTGATGCTGGCGCGCTGCCTGGGCGTGGGCCGGGCCTACGATGCCGCCGCCCGCGAGCGCGCGGAGCAGCTGCTCTCCGAGGTCGAGAGCGCGCATCCGACCTGGCTCATCCCGCGCTGGATGCGCGTCATCATGGCGCAGAAGAGGGGCGACATCCCGGCGGCTCTCGCCGCCCTGGCCACCTGCCGCGACGGCGATCCCGCCCTCGATCCGCTCATCGTCCAGTTCGTGCCGCCGTCGCGGGTCGCCTTCGGCGGGCTGGTCTCGCTGCTCGAGGTCTCGCTGCCGCTCGCCTCGCCGGGGGGACCCCAGTTCCCCGATGCGCCGACGCTCGAGCGTCTGCGTGCGGTCTACCGCGGCTCGCCCTCGGCTGCCGCGGCCGATGTGCTGGCCGACACGCTCGCGCACGCGCTCGCGGGCGATGCCAGCCCCTCGGCCCAGGCGGCGCAGGCCCGGCTCGCGACCATGGCCGAGACCCTGGCCCAGGAGCCGAGCCGCGCGCTGGCGCCCGAGGAGGTGCTGGTGCGCGCCATGCTGCTGGGCGGCCGCATGGGCGAGCTGAGCCAGAAGCCGGGCAGCGACGCGGCCTTCGGCAGCGTGGTGCGCACGCTCGCCGGCCTCGCGCCCACGCCCGACATCTACGAGTCGCTCACGACCATGGTGGCGGAGTACAGGAAGCAGGCGCTGCTCATCGCGATCGGGCACTTCGTGGGCGAGGTGGAGCGGGACCCACGGGGCAAGCTCGCCCTGCGCTTGGCTCCTGCCGACCTCGAAGCGGCCCGGCGCATGCTCGACGAGGTGGTGCGCCCGGCCCGCGACCGCGCGGCGGCCCTGGGCGAGCCGCTGCTGGACCACTTCGTGGACCTGGCCTTGATGGGCGTGGTGGACGGCGCCGAGGCGGCCGCCATCGACGCCCGCTCGGAGCGCGTCCGCCAGGTGCTGGAGGTGGCTCTCGACCCCGCGAAGATCGCGCGCCTGGCGGCCACGCTGCAGGAGCTCCTCGCACGCAAAGCCGTTCTCGAAGGCAACCTGGGCGATCGCGCGCTCGAGCGCACGACGGCGCTGCGCGCCCGCCTGCGCACGCCCACCGACTCCAAGACCCAGCAGCTGGTGCAACGCGAGATGGCCCAGATGGCCGTGCGCAACGGCCGTGCCCCCGCGCCCCCCGACCCCCTGGATGTGCTGCGCCACGCCGAGATCGGGCTCAAGGCCTCGCTCGAGGCGCTCAAGGCGCCGCTGCCGGAGGGACTCAAGTGAGCCCGCGCGCGGACCGCACGCCGCCCGCCTGGTTGCTCGTCGTCGTGCTGCTCGTCAGCGGCTGCGGCAAGGACGGTGCGGCGCCAGGCTCGGGTGAGAAGGGGTCGAGTGAGCACGGGTCGAACGACAAGGGGGCCGCGGGGGCAGGCGCCGCGAAGGCCGTCTTCCTGCCCGACACCGCTCCCTGGGCGAGTACGCCCGGGCCCGAGGCCTGGGAGCTGGCCGCCTGGATGCCGCAGGGCTCACATGCCGAGGGGCGCCGCATGGACCCGGCCTTCCTGCGCGCCCATGGCGCCACGCTGCACACGCAGTCGTGGTGGTTCGACAGCGTGGAGGCCTGGCGGCGTTGGGTGCGCGAGCTCAAGCTCCCGGAGGACGGCTTCTCCGACGTGATCCTGGTGACGGAGCCGATCCACTTCAGCGCCTACCTGCCGCGCTTGAAGGAGGCCGAGATCGTCTCGCGTCTGCTGGCGCAAGGCTTCCGCGAGCAGGCCCTCGACGGCGCGCGCGCCTTCGTGGCCGAGGGCGGCGAGACCCCCCTCGCGGCCCTGATCGACGGTCGCCTCGTGCTGGGGACGGGCGAAGCCGGCATCCTGGAACGCGTGATCGCGGTGCGCGCAGGGCGCGAACCCTCGGTGCGCACGCTCGCGGGGCTCGAAGCCGCGGCGTCGGCCGTCGGCGCGGGCCAGCCCGTGGAGATCGAGGCCGCGCAGGCTGGACTCAAGAATGGTGTGCCCGGCGCGCCGCCCGTGATCGCTTCGGTCGGCCGTCTCGAGCCGGGCCCGGACCCGGGGGAGGTCCGCGCGCTCGCCCTGCTCTCCGAGGCCGAGGTCGTGAAGATGCGCGCCACGCTGGAGACCATGCTCTCCGGCGTGCCCCTGGGCGGGGCGGAGAGGCCGCGTGTCGGCGCGCGCGGCGCCGTGCTGCGCCTGACGAGCCCCGCGGGCTTTGGGCGCATTGGCCGCTCCCACGACGGCGGCATCCACAACGACCTGCGCGCCCTCACCCGCGCCCTCGATCGCTTCCGCAGCGAGCGCGGCGCGCTCCCCTCCGCCTCCGTCGGTCTGGCCGCGCTGGCGAGCGTTCCCGGCTGTCTCGACGAGTTCCTGGGCGCCCTGCCCCACGACCCCTGGGGCCGTCCCTACGCCTACCAGCCCGAGCACCCCAAGCGCCCCGGCGGGTTCGTGCTGCGCAGCCTCGGCCCCGACGGCGAGATCGACACCGAGGACGACGTGCTGCCGCCCGAGGAGTAGGGCGCGAGGCGCGCGCGACCACGCCGCCCTCGTGGCGCTGCCCAGGAGCCTCGATCTCGCCGTGCGCTGGTAGGGCTCGCGGCGGCGGCGCGGCGCGGCGTAGCTTCCCGCCCCAGGCGCACGCCTCGTCCGGACCCGGGCGACGACGCTCGCCACACCGAGCGCGGGACCGACGCCCACGGCAAACAGGCCGGGATCAGCGAGCTCTCGACAGCCGGGCCGTAGAATCGCCCCCCCTTCCCCGGAGACCTGCCATGCCCATCACCAACGCAGCGTCCGGAACGAATGTCGCTGAGATCGCCGACGGCGTCTTCCGGATCAACACGCCGGTCGAGTTCCCCGGCGGCCTCGGCGCCTTCTCCTTCAACCAGTACCTCGTGGTGGACGACGAGCCACTCCTCTTCCACACGGGCCCCCGGCGCATGTTCTCCCTCGTGCGCGAAGCGGTCGCCAGCGTGATGCCCGTCGACCGGCTCCGTCACGTCGCGTTCTCGCACGTCGAGGCCGACGAGTGCGGCTCGTTGAACGAGTGGCTGGCCGCCGCGCCCAAGGCCGCGCCGCTCTGTGGTCAGATCGCCGCGATGGTCTCGATCTCCGACCTGGCCGACCGCCCCCCGAAGGCCCTGGCCGACGGCGAGACGCTCTCGATCGGCAAGCGCCGCCTCCGCTGGCTCGACGCCCCCCACGTCCCCCACGGCTGGGAGTGCGGCTTCCTCTTCGAAGAGACCGCCAAGACCCTCTTCTGCGGCGACCTCTTCACCCAGCCCGGCAAGGGCGCGAAGCCCATCGTCGAGTCCGACGTGCTCGGCCCCAGCGAGAAGATGCGTCAGGGGATGGACTACTACTCCCACGCGCCCAACGTCCGGCCCGTCCTCGAGCGCCTCGCCTCCCTCTCCCCCTCCATGCTCGCCTGCATGCATGGCAGCGCCTGGCGCGGCAACGGCAAGCACCTCCTCCTGTCCCTCGCCGACGCCATCGCCCCGCGCGCGTAAGGCCGACCGCGTAAAGCCGCGCTGCGCAGCATCGGCCGCGACGGCGGGACCGACCCCGAGGGGAACGTGCGGCCGGAGGGGCAGGGCGCGCAGAGGCGCTGGTTGCGTGGGACCGGTCGGGGGGCCACCATGGGCGCCCTGTCGGAGGACTCCGGTGCGCCGTCGCCTGCGTTGCCTGCTCTGCGCCCTGACGCTGGCCGCCGCCGGCGGGCCGGGGGCCCTGCTGGCGGGTGAGCCGCGGCCCGCGCCCTTCGGGATCCGCGTGCTGGACCGCGACACCCGGCGCCCCGTCCCCTTGGTCGAGCTCACGACGGTGGGCGGCGTCACCTTCGTGACCGACAACGGCGGCTGGGCCGCCATCGAGGAGCCCGGCTGGTGGGGACAGAAGGTGTGGTTCGACCTCAAGAGCCACGGTTACAGCGTGGCCAAGGACGGTTTCGGCTCCGCCGGCGCGCAGGTGCTGGTGACGGCCGGAGGCCGCGTCACGCTCGAGATCGAGCGCCTCAACGTGGCCGAGCGTCTCTACCGCATCACGGGCGAGGGGCGCTGGCGCGACAGCCTGCTGCTGGGCGAGCCCGTGCCCGAGCAGCAGCCGCTGCTGCGCGGCGGCGTCGTGGGCCAGGACTCCACGCAGGCCGTGCTCTACCGCGGGCGCCTCCACTGGCTCTGGGGCGACACGGCGCGGCTCTCCTACCCCTTGGGCCAGTTCCAGGTCTCGGGCGCCACCTCGCTGCCCCCGGGGGCCGGCGGCCTCGACCCCGACGTCGGCATCGACCTCACCTACTGGGAGGGTCCGGACGGCTTCTCGCGGCCCATGTGCCCGATCGGCGGCGGCGGTCCGGTGTGGGTGGACGGGCTCTGCGTGCTGGCCGACCCCGACGGAGAGGAACGGCTGCTGGGGGCCTTCGCGCGCATGAAGGACCTGGGCACGGCGCTCGAGCGCGGCCTGGTCGTCTTCGACGACGCCAAGGCCGTGTTCGAGAAGTTGCTCGACATCCCGCTCGACGCTCCCCTCTACCCGCGCGGCCACGCGCTGCGCGTGCGCGACCAGGACGGCGAGTGGCTCGTCTTCGGCAACCCCTTCCCCACTGTCCGCGTGCGCGCCGACTGGGCCAGCGTGCGCGACCTCTCCGCCTACCAAGCCTTCACCTGCCTGCCGGTGGGCACACGCAGCGCCACCGACGACGTGGAGCCCGAGCGCACCGCGGCCGGACGCGTGCGCTGGGCCTGGAAGCGCGGCACGGCGCCGCTCGACGCGGGCGAGCAACGTCGCCTGGTGGACCGCGGCAGGCTCAAGGCCGGCGAGGCGCCCTACCTGCTGGCCGACGTGGAGGGGGGCGCGGGGGTCACGCCGCACGCCGGCTCGCTCGCCTGGAACGCCCACCGCCGCCGCTGGGTCACGGTGTTCACCCAGGCCTGGGGCAAGCCCTCCTACCTGGGAGAGATCTTCTACGCCGAAGCTGACAGCCCCACCGGCCCCTGGGCCTACGCGCGGCGCATCGTCACGCACGACCGCATGACCTTCTACAACCCGGTGCAGCATCCCTTCTTCGACACCGACGGCGGCCGCGTGCTGCGCTTCGAAGGCACGTACACGACGACCTTCTCCAACGCCCGCGCTCGCACGCCGCGCTACGACTACAACCAGATCCTCTACCGCCTCGACCTCGCCGACGCGCGTCTCGCGTTGCCCGTCGCTTGGTACCACCTCACGCCCGCCACCAGCGCCACGGCGCTCCCCTGGGCCGACATCGTGGCCCGCGGCCTCGAGGCTCAGGTGACTTCCGTCGCCTTCTTCGGCCCGCCCGCCGACGGCGAGGCCCCCACCGAGCCCGCCCCCGCCGCCCGCCGCGCCGCCCCCCATGACGTCCTCACCCTCGATCGAGACGCACGTCCCTCTGCCACGCGCTGAGCGCTCCCCGAGCGCTGTGCTGTCGGCATGATCGCACGAGGGAACTTCCTCGTGGGCTTGCTGGTGGGCACGGCACTGGGCGCCCTGGGGATGCACCTCGTCAGCGCTTCGCGGACGCAGGTGCCCCTCGGCATCGAAGGCGCCGGTCCTCGGGCGCACCCTCCATAGGGATCGTCAGGGCCACGCACAGATGCTCGCTGACCATCGCATGGGGCAGCCTGGGCACCGGGCCGTCGCGGGGTTCCAGCAGGTGTCGCGTCGCCTGGCTGAACCGCGTCCGCACGGTGGGCAGCACCTTCGCGCGCGCCTCCTCGTAGCTCTCGGGGACCTGCGGGTTGCGCACCCACACGCCGACGACCTTCTCCACGACCTCGGCCTTCCTCGCTGCCTCCGCGACCATCCACGCGCCCCAGGCCTCGCTCAGCGGGAACTGCGGCCTCTCCTCGTTGAGGATGCGGAATCCCTCCACGTGGTGGCTGATGTTCCCCGTCACGCCCTGGCGCCGGGCCGCCTCGATGAACAGGCGCGCGAACTCCGCCTTCGTCGCCGCCAGCCGCTCCGGCGTCAGGCCAGGAGGGCGGGGGGCTCGGGGGCGGGTGAGGCCATGCGCTCCCTTCTACGCGAGCGACGCGGGCCGTGGGTAGGGCCGAGCGTTGCTGCGGATGGGCCCGGCTCGCCGCCCGCTGCGACCCGACCCTGCCGCCCCCGACAATGCCTTCAGCGGCGCAGTCTGCCCTCGCGCCTTGCTCCGCCCCCCTCTGACTGGCCCTGTTTCGCCCGCGCCCCACGGTCGAGTCAGACACCGGCGGCACAAGGTGCGTCGCTCAGCGAGGGAGGAGGCCACGGCTCCCGAGGTGCCGGCGGACCTGTGCCGCCGTGTCCCCACGGGGGTCGATGCGCTCGGCGGACCACCCCGCGGCGCGCGCGCCCTCGACGTTTGATGCGAGGTCGTCGAAGAACAGGAGGGCGGAAGGGGGGAGCGAGACGGCGCGGACGAAGCGGTCGTAGATGGCGCGGTCGGGCTTGCGCGCACCGAGGAGGTGGCTCCCGTGCGGGTGATCGATGGGGCCGGGGAGCAGCGGCGGGCGCTCGGGACGGCCCAGGAACTGGTCGTTCCAGTGGACCGCGTTCGTGTTCGAGAGGACGCCGGTTCGGATCCCGGCCGCCCGGAGGTCGAGGAGCAGGGCCTCGACGCCCGGGTAGGGGTCGAGCACCCAAGCGCGGTGGATGCGCGCGCACTCCTCGGCGGTGTAGAGCCCGCCGGTCGAGCGGACCAGTCCTTCCAGGTACTCGGGGAACGGGAGCCGGCCCTCCTCATGCGCCACCACGTAGGGGTGCCTCGCCCGGCGCGCCGCCTCAGCGTCCACGGCGCCTCTGACGGGCAGATCGGCCACGCGACAGGCGTGCTCCCAGGAGTCCGCGAGGCGCACGAGGACGCCCCCCAGATCGAAGACGACGCAAGTGATGGCGCAGGAAGTCGCGATCCCGCGATGCTACGGGGGTCCGGAGGCACGTGAAAATCCTGGACGGAGGCCAACCAGCGGCAGGACAGGTGAGTCCACCGCGCCCCCGGGGTGTTGGCCCAGCCAACGCGCCTCAGGGTAGGATGCCTGCGTGGCCACCGTCGCCCCCACCAAGCATCCCTACGTTGAGTGCCGGCCGGGCACCTGCGGTGGCATCCCCGTCATCCGCGGCACCCGCTTCCCGGTCCGGTCCGTGGCGGTCTACGTGCTGCG
>JANOFW010000246.1:0-4612 GCA_031413835.1 Planctomycetia bacterium | reverse complement strand
TGATCAGGTGGCAGTCCACCACCTCCATCATCTCGCGGCACCAGTAGTTGTCGGCGTTGACGATCGCCGCGCCGTCCTGGGGCAGGGCCCTGAGCAGCGCCGACTTCTCCTCCATCACGCCGCGCACGGTGCCCAGGCCCTCGAGGTGCGCCTCCTCCACGTTGGTCACGATGCCGACGGTGGGCTTGGCGATCGCGGAGAGGGTGGCGATCTCGCCGGGGGAGTTCGTCCCGATCTCGACCACGCAGGCGCGCGTGCGCGCGTCCATCTGCAGCAGGGTGAGCGGCACGCCGATCTCGTTGTTGAACGAGGCCGGGCTGGAGACGACGTCGCGCCCCAGGACCAGGCGCACCATCTCCTTGGTGGTGGTCTTGCCGCAGGAGCCCGTGATGCCGATCACGGGCACCGTGAAGCGGCTGCGGTGCCAGCGGGCCAGGTCGGCCAAGGCCGTGGTCGTGTCCTTCACCAGGATCACGTTGGCGGGCATGCGCGCGAACTCGGCGTCGCGCGCCGCCAACGAGAAGCCGGCGCCGTTGAGGAAGGCCTGCTCGACGAACTGGTGCGCGTCCAGGCGCTTGCCGCGCAACGGGATGAAGAGCGCGCCCGAGGGCACCTCGCGGCTGTCGGTGCTGACCGCCGGGATGACGGGGTCGCCGTCCACGGGGCCGGCAGGCTGGCCGCCGGTGGCGCGCAGGACGTCGGAGAAGCGGATCGATTCCATGGTGGGTCCTCTCATCTTGCTCGCGGGGAGCCCCACGCCGGATCTTCGCTCTCGCGCAGGGCGGAGCGCAGGCGCAGGGCCTCGCGAACTTCGGTCACGTCGTCGAAGGGGAGCTTCTGCGTCCCCACGATCTGGTAGTCCTCGTGGCCCTTGCCGGCCACGAGCACGCTGCTGCCGGCCGGGGCCTCGCGCACGGCGCGCCCGATCGCCTCGCGGCGGTCGGGGACGACCACGGCGCGCGCGCGCTGCTCGTCGGAGAGACCCGTGAGCATCTCGTCGAGGATCGCCTGGGGATCTTCGCTGCGCGGGTTGTCGCTGGTGAAGATCACGCGCGCGCTCAGCTCGGCCGCCGCGCGCGCCATCGTGGGACGCTTGGTGCGGTCGCGGTCGCCGCCGCAGCCCACCACGCAAGTGAGCGGGCTGGCCCCCACCGTGGCCAGGAAGCCCAGCACCTGGCGCAGCGCGTCCTCGGTGTGGGCGTAGTCCACGAAGACGTGGAGATCGCCCTCGCCCTCCACGCGCTCGAGCCGGCCGCGCACGCCGGCGAGGCGCGAGGCCCCCTCGGCGGCCGTGACCGGGTCCAGGCCCAGGCCCAGGGCCGCGCCCACGGCCGCCAGCAGGTTGCTCACGTTGTGCCGCCCCACGAGGGTCGTCACGACGTCGATGGTCGCCGCACCCGCCACCACCAGGCGGAAGGTGGTCCGCTCGGCGGAGAGCGCGATGTCCTGGGCGCGCAGGTCGGCCTCGGCGCCGGCGCCGTAGGTCAGCACGGCGCCGCGGCACAGCGAGGCGAGCCGCGGCCAGACGGGGTCCTCGCGGTTCAAGACCGCCGTGGCCTGCGGCGAGAGTCCGGCAAAGAGCCGCGCCTTGGCCTCGAAGTAAGCCTCGCGCGTCTTGTGGTAGTCGAGGTGGTCGCTGGCCAGGTTGGTGAACACGCCGGCGCGGAAGTCGAGCCCCGCCGTACGCCCCTGGTCGAGGGCGTGGCTCGAGACCTCCATCACGGCCGCCGTGCAGCCCGCGTCGCGCGCGCGCGCCAGGAGCCGGCGCAGCTCGAGCACGCCGGGCGTGGTGTTCGAGGCCGGGATGGGCGCCCCGTCGCAGAGGTCGTAGGTGATGGTGCCGATCAGCGCCGTGCGCCGGCCGGCGTGCCGCAGGGCGGCGGCGGCCAGGCAGGTCGTGGTGGTCTTGCCCTTCGTGCCGGTGACGCCGACGAGGTCAAGCGCGTCCTGCGGGCGGCCGTACCAGGCGTCGGCGGCGGTGCGCAGGGCGCGCGCCGCGTCGGCCACGCGCAGCGTCGGGAGGCCGGGGAGCTCCTCCTGGGTCACGACCACGCTGGCGCCGCGGGTCAGGGCGTCCTGGGCGTAGGCGGCGCCGTCCACCTTGCTCCCGGGGCGTGCGACGAATGCCTCCCCCGGCTGGACGGCACGCGAGTCCTCGGCCAGGCCTGCCAGGCGCGTCTGGCGCGCCGCGCCCACGAGGGTGCCCTCGAGCAACGCGGCCAGCTCGCCCAGGCTGCGGGGGGGCGGGGGGCGGGTCGCGGGGCTCACTCGCCCTCCCTGCGGATCGGCGGCGCCGCCACGCCCAGGTAGGGCAGCGTGCCTTCGAGGATGCGGCGCACGACGGGCCCCGAGACCCTGCCACCGCTGCCCTCCTGGCTGCGCTGGGTCACGGCCAGGACCAGCACGACGACACGCGGCGCCTCGCGCGGCGTGTAGCCGACGAAGCTGCACACGTGGTGCTCGGACACCACCCGCTGTCGGATGGCCTTGATGATCGCGGTGCCCGTCTTGCCGGCCACCGCGTAGGCGCAGTCGCGAAAGGCGTCCTCGGCCGTCCCGGTGTCCACGCAGCCCTCGAGGCCGCGGCGCACGATCGCCAGATGCTCGGGAGCACACAGCGGCTCGCCGGGGGCGGCGGGGGAGAGCGCGTCGGGCACCAGCGTGGGGCGCACGGCGCGGCCGTCCGGGCGCGCGAAGGCGCTGAAGGCAGAGGCCAGCCTCAGCGGCGTCAGCAGCAGGGCGTGGCCGAAGGCGCTACGCAGCTGATCTTGACGCGCGAGCACACGCTGGGAGGCGCTCCAGGCCGCCTCCTGCGGCAGCTCGATGCCCGTGGGCTGACCGAGCTCCATCCAGGCGATGAGCCCGGGCATGCCCTCGGGCCCCATCCAGTCGCTCAGCCAGGCGGCCCCGGTGTTGCTCGACTCCGAGAGCAGCTGCACGAGGTCTCCGTCGCCGACGAGGTGCGTGTCGTGGATGGGCTTGGTGTCGCGGGGGAAAAGACAGGAGAGCGGCATCGGCACGATCGTGTCGGCCGGCAGCCCCCGGCGCAGGGCCCAGGCCACCGTGAAGGGCTTGAAGACGCTGCCGGGCTCGTAGAGGCCGCGCAGCGCGAGGTTCTGCCCGGGCGTGCGCTTGCCCGTGACGGGATCGAGGTGGCGGTTGGCCAGCGCGAGCAGGGCGCCGCTCGTGGGATCGAGCACGATCGCCACCGCCTCGGAGGGCTTCCAGTCGAGGAGCAGGCGGTCCAGGGCCTGCTCGACGTGGTGCTGCACGACGATGTCGAGGGTCAGGCGCACGTCGCGCCCGGCCAGCAGCTGGCGGTCGAAGAGAGCGCCGTCGGCGAGGCACCGGGCCGCACCGTCGCGGCAGACCGGGGCCCTCACCTCCGCCGCGTCCAGGCGACGGTCGAGCAGGCCCTCGACGCCCTCGGCCGCCTCGCTGCCTGCGCCCTCGCCCAGCGGCAGGCCGATCACGTGGAAGGCGTAGTCGCCGTTGGGGTACGCCCGCCGCTCGATGCAGCTCACCTTGAGCCCAGGCAGGGCCTCCCTGCCCACACAGGCCTCGTCGAGGGCCGCCACGACTCGCGGCTCGGCGACGTAGCGCCTGAGGACGATGTGGCGCAGCCCGGTGCGCATCCAGCGCAGGCCCAGCGGCCCCTCGACGACCCAGCGCTCGGCGCGGGCGGCCTCCAGGCGCTTGCGCAGGTCCCCGGGCGCAGCGTCGTCGTCGAGGATGCCCGCCAGGCGGGTGCAGAAGGCCTCGATCTCAGCCGCGGGCAGGACGCGCGGATCGGGGTCCACGGCGACCTCGCGGCCGAAGGAGCTGGTGGCCAGCAGCCGCCCGCGGACGTCCAGGATGCGTCCGCGCACCCCCACCACCGTCAGGTGCCCAGCGTGCCGGGCCTGGGCGCGGGCCCGGTACTCGGCCCCATGCACCAGCTGCAGCTGCGCGAAGCGCCCGAGCAGCAGGCCGAGCAGCAGCAGCAGCGCCGCGAAGACGAAGTTGGCGCGGAACATGCGCACCGCCTCGAGCGTGCGGCGGGCCTGGCCCACGGGGACCTGGCGCGGAGGCTGGAGGGCGGGACGGCTCCTCATCGCTCCTCCTCGCCCAGGACCACCACGATGGGCGCTGCAGCGGCGGCGGCGGCCACCGCGCCTGCCGCGCGCCGCTCCTGCTCGGTGAGCAGGCTGCGCGGCGAGAGCAGCTGCGAGACGCTCGCCTCGGCGGCGCGCAGCCGACGCTCGAGCAGGTCACGACGGCGCTCCAGCCGCGGGATGTCGTACTGGAGCCGGCAGGACTCGCTCTGCTCCTTGACCCCGGCCAGCGCCGTGGCGAGCACGGCCAGCACCACGGCGATCATCGTCGCCAACCTCATCGCCTGCTCCTGCTCCGCGCCTCGCTGAGGGTCTCGTCGGGCCCTACCGGCCCGTCCGCCGCCCGCTGCCTCGCTCCTCGTCCGCCACCCCTCCACCGCCCACCTCGCCACCCTCGACCTCGGATCCCGCCACCTCGAACCCCGTCACCTGGAAGACGCGCAACCGCGCGGGCCTCGCCCGCGGGTTCTTCCGCGCCTCCTGCTCGCTCGACCGGATCGGCTTCTTGGTCAGGATGC
>JANOFW010000245.1:0-7121 GCA_031413835.1 Planctomycetia bacterium | reverse complement strand
TGAAGGAGAAGAACTTCGTCTGGACGCTGCCGTCGGAGGACTGGAGCTTCGTGGCCCCCGAGGCGGCGCTCAAGGAGGCCGGCTACGTGCTGGGCGCGGAGGGCCTCGGCGGCCGGGTGAAGGCCTGGGCCATGGTCAAGCCGGCCGAGGGGCTGACGACGCAGGACCTCGCCGGCGAGGTCCGGACCTTCGTCACGGGAGGCCTGACGAAGACCCACCAGCAGAACGTGGGCGAGGGGCGCCTCTCCGGCCTGGCGGCGGCGATGCTCGCCATCCAGGGCGAGAAGGGCGGGATGGCGTACTGGTTCCGCGGCTACGTGACCCGGCAGGCCGACACCCTCCACGTCGTCTTGATCGAGGCCTACGACGGCGCCGAGAAGGGCCATGGCGCGGCCATCGACGCGCTCAAGCGCGGCTACCGGCTGATCGAAGGCGCCGGGCCTGAGGAGGCGGCCAGCGAGGTGAACCCGACCCCCGCCGGGGACGACGCCGCCGACGCGGGCGAGGAGTTCCCCCCGGGCGGCCCCAAGAAGGAGGGCCGCGCGGCGGTCTTCCCCTCGCACAACCTGCGCTGGACCCTGCCCGAGGGCTCGCCCTTCGCGTGGTCGGTGGTGACCAAGGAGGAGAAGACCGTAGGCCAGCTTCTGATCCAGGCGCGGGCCACCCAGGCGCGCGCCAAGCCGGAGGGCGCCGCCGCAGGCGAAGGCGAGCCCACGGAGACCAGCGCCCAGGTCGCGCTCGTGGTCGGCCCGCGTCGCGCCGGCGCCACGCCCGCGCTGCTGGTGAACGCCGCCAACGTGCAGGAGGCGTTCATCGAGAGCATCTTCCAGGGCAAGATCGACGCCGGGCGGACCAAGGTGGACCCCAGCCGCAAGGTGGGTAACCACACGGGAGCCAGCTTCATGCTGGCCGGCGGCGAAGGCAAGCTGGTCCGCCACTTCATCTTCGTCACCGTGATGCTGCGCGAGCGCCAGTACGAGTGGCACGTGATGATGGAGGGCGGCAAGGACGTGCTCAGCGTCTGGGGCAAGCCGCTGGCGGCGCTGTTCGACGGCGTCCAGTTCACCAACACGGTCGAGCCCGTCTCAGGCCCGCTGCAGGTTCCGGGCATCGGCGCGCTGCCCAGCGCCCGCGGCCACAGCGCCGACAAGGAGACCGAGAAGCCGATCCCCGGCGGCGTGGCGAAGAAGCCCAAGGGCGTGAGCGACGTCCCCTGGGAAGGAGGCGATCCCGCGCAGCGCATCGCCTGGGAGGCGCGCTCGGCGGACGGCATGGCCTACCTCTACTTCGACATCCGCGGCTGGAGCCTCTCCGACCGCGCCGTGGCCCAGCGCGGGCTCGAGGAGTGGGTCAAGGAGCGCGAGACGGAGTGGCGCACGGGGGCGGGCGCCGAGGCCGTCACCATCACCAAGGGCAAGGAAGCCTGGTTTGACGGGGCCTGGGGCGCCGCCAAGGGCCTGACCTACCGCTTCACCGGCGCCGGCTCGGGCGACCATCCCTTCGTCGAGCAGGGCTGGGTCGTCAAGGGCAAGGGCAGCGTGATCGTGCTGCGCGCCCAGTGGGGCGGGGCGAACGCCGAGAAGAGCATGGACGCCGCCTGGAAGGCGATCAAGAAGGGCATCAAGCTCAACTGATGTCCCCCGTCGGAGCCACCGCCATGCTGCGCTCGCCCCCGATCTGCGCTCTGCTCACGGCCCTGCTCGCTGGCCTGACCGCCGTCCTGTCCGGCGCCGCGACGGCCGAGATCCTCAGCAGCAAGACGCACAACTACTCCCTCGAGACGCCCACGGGCTGGACGCGCATGACGGCCTTGCCCTCGTGGGAGAAGGACGGGATCGTCGACGGCTCCAAGCGCCTGCTCGACAAGCTCTACGACGGCAAGCCCGCCAAGGGCCAGGCCGCGCAGATGCACTTCTCCGTGCTGGCCGCGCCCGAGGGCAAGACGCTGGCGGAGCTGGCCGCCGACCCCGTGCAGCGCGAGTTCGTGATGCGCGTCTTCGGCGCGGCGGCGGACTGGCCCGCCGTGGAGACCGAGGAGACCACCATCAAGGGTGAGAACGGAGACGCCAAGGCCCTGCGCCTGATCGCCAGGGGCACCTCGCTGAACCTGGTGGGCGACCCGAGCCCGTGCCGGGCCCTGATGCTGATGGCCCTGGTGAAGAAGAAGCTCTACCGGCTGCGCCTCGTCGCCTGGACCACCCAGCACGACGACGAGGGCCTGGGCAGCGACCTGGACGCCATCGACATCAACTTCCAGCTCCTCGACGTCCAGGAGGAGAAGGTCAAGGTCCCGCCCCCCGGCGACCCGAAGGGCGGCGTGGGCCCCGACGGCGCCGAGGATCCCGAGGCAGGTACTGCCGAGGGCGATGCGGGCGAGGAGAAGGTCGTCACGGACGACCTCCAGGGCTGGCGCTTCGTCAAGCCCAAGAAGCTCATGACGCGCGAGATCGACAAGGAGACCTACCCCTACGTCGTCAGCATGCTCGGCGCCAACGACCGCGACGGCTCCGTGGACATCATGTTGAGCGCCTACCCCAACGGCCTGATCGTCAACGGGCAGCAGGTCCCGGACCAGGACATCCGCAAGTGGATCACCACCTCCTGGTGGCAGACGTTGCTTGCCAACCACCCCGACGGCGCGCTCGAGACCTTCGACTGGCCGCCCGTCCGCCCCACGGAGACGTTTCTGGTGCTGCCCAAGTTCGACAAGCCACTCATGATCGCCGAGACCCCCAAGAAGCGCGATCTCGAGGCCGGCGCGGGCGACATCGAGAAGAAGATGCGCATGGTCGAGTCGGTCAAGGGCAAGCTGGGCAAGGAGAAGGCCGGCGAGGTCTGGCGCGGCGTCTGCAAGGGCAACCGCCCGCGGCTGGGCCCTGAAATCACCCTGCGCTACGCCTGGCGTACGCCCAAGTTCACCTACATGCTCAACATCAGCTTGGCGCGTGATGCGCTGCCCCGCTACGGCGCCGCCGTGGAGCAGTTCCTCGCGTCCTTCCAGCTCACCAAGTGACGCCTGCCGCAAGCGTCCCCCTGCCCCCCGCTTCGCGGGGGTCACTCTGAGCCTGTCGAAGGGTGAGCGTCCGCTCCCGCCGAGCAGCGCCCCCCGGCCCCCCCCAACCGGCCCGGTGGGTCTCGGCGGCACGATCCGCCGGCACCCGGAGGACTTCCTCGTCGAGGAGATCCCGCTGCTGGCCCCCACCGGCCAGGGCGAGCACGTGATAGCCCAGGTCGAGAAGCGCGGCATCTCGACCCTCGACGCGCTGCTGTTCCTCTCGAAGGCCGCCAAGGTGAGCGAGCGCCAGATCGGCTACGCGGGCCTGAAGGACGCACGCGCCGTGACGCGCCAGTACGTCTCGTTCGCGCGCATCCCCCCCGAGCGCGTGGCCGCCCTGGAGGGTCCCCGCTTCCGCGTGCTCTCGGCCGCGCGCCACCCCCATGGGCTCAAGATCGGCCACCTCAAGGGCAACCGCTTCACCATCCGCATCCGCGGCGTGGACATGGAGCGCGTGCCCGCCGCGCGTGAGGCCCTGGAGGGAATCGCCCAGCGCGGCATGCCCAACCCCTACGGCGGGCAGCGCTTCGGGACCAAGGGCGACAGCCACCTGCTCGGCCGCGCCATCCTCGAGCAGGACTGGGCGGGCTTCCTCGACCGGCTGCTGGGCCAGCCCTCGCCGCTCGAGCACGACGAACGCACGCGCCGGGCGCGCGAGTCCTGGGCGGCGGGCCGTCGCGAGGAGGCCCTCGCGCTCTGGCCCAACAAGCGGCGCAGCGAGAAGAAGGCGCTCTCGACCCTCCTGCGCAGCGGCTCCCCGCGCGAGGCCTTCGAGGCGCTGGGCACCCATCCGCGGCGCATCTGGCTCAGCGCCTGGCAGTCCTGGATCTTCAACCGCGTGCTGGCCCGGCGCGAGGCCGAGGGCAGCTGGGACCGGCTCTTGCCCGGCGACATCGCCTGGCTCTCGGCGAGCGGCGCCACCTACCACGCTCAGGCCGGGCCGCGCGACGAGGAGCGCGCCCGCGCGCAGACGGCCTCGGCCACCGGCCCTCTGCCGGGCTACGACATGAAGCTTGCCGCAGGGGGCCCGGGGGCGATCGAGCGCGAGGTGCTGGCCGAGGAAGGCTGCGACCCCGAGGCCTTCCGCGCCGACCACGCCCGCATGCGTGGCAGCCGGCGGCCGCTGCGGGTGCCCGTGCGCGAGGCCTCGCTGGAGGTCGAGTCGCCCGCCGTCGTGGTCGTGCGCTTCGTCCTGCCCCCCGGGGCCTTCGCCACGGTCCTGCTGGGCCTCCTGATGGAGGGCGGGGACGAGGGGGACGACGAGGACGACGCACCCGAGTAGGCACGTTGCCCCGCGGCCCTTCCGCCCCCCGCGCCCCCCGTCCTCACCTGCCGGTACCCTTCCCCCCGTGCGCATCGTCGCAGTCTTGAACCAGAAGGGCGGGGTGGGCAAGACCACCACGACCGTCAACCTCGGAGCGGCGCTCGCGCTGCGCGAGAACGAGGTTCTGCTCATCGACCTCGATCCGCAGGGCAACCTCACCGACCACCTGGGGCTGGATCTGGAGGGCGCGGGCGAGGGGCGCCCGGGGCAGGAAGCGCCCGACGAGACGCGCCTGACGGCCTACGACGTGCTGATGGGCGAGGCCTCGCTCAAGGATGTCGTCCTGCCCACGGGCACGCCGCATCTCTCGGTGGTGCCCGGCCACCAGGACCTAGCGGCCATCGAGCTCGAGCTGGCCGGGGTGGCGGGCCGCGAGAGTCGCTTGAAGGACGCGCTGGCCAAGCTCCAGCCCCAGGCCTACGACTGGGTGCTGATCGACTGCCCTCCCAGCCTGGGCCTGCTCTCGCTCAACGCCATGGCGGCGGCGCGCGAGGTGTTCATCACGCTCCAGACCGAGTACTTCGCCCTGCGCGGCCTGGGCCAGCTCGACAAGATCGTGACGCTGGTGAAGGAGCAGGTGAACCCCGAGCTGGTCATCTCCGGCATCGTCGCCACTTTGGTCGATCCGGTCACGAACCTCGCGCGCGAGGTGCTCGACGAGGTCAAGAGCGTCTACGGCCACCGCGTGTTCGCCACGCGCATCCGAAAGAACGTGCGCCTGGCCGAGGCCCCCGGCCACCAGAGCCACATCTTCGCCTACGCCCCGGCCTCCACGGGCGCGGCCGACTACCACGCGCTGGCCGACGAGGTCGAGGCCTGGGACCCGACCACGGGTCCCCAGGCGGCGACGGCGGCGACCAAGCGCAGGGTCCCCGTGGCCATCCCGATCGAGGAACCCGAGCGTCGCGCGCCCGTGCCGAAGGCACCCCCGCCGAAGGCACCTGCGGCGAAGGCGCCTGTGGCGAGCGCTCCGGCCGCGAAGGGTCAAGCCGCACCGACTCCTGGCAAGGCGCAAGCCAGCCAGGCGCCGCCCAGCAGACAAGAAGCACGCAGGCCGGAGCCCGCGAGCGAGTCCAAGAGGCCCGCCGCGCCCCTAGGGCCGACGCGCACGAGCAGCGGCACGTTTGCCCCGCGCGCCGTCCCGGCGCCGACCGCTCCGCACGCCGTCCCGGCGCCTACGCCGCGGGTCGTCCCGGCGCCGACGCAGCCGCGCAGCGCTCCGCCGCTCGCGGCCCCGTCCCCTGGCGCCCCGTCGTCTGCGGCCACGTCGTCTGCGGCCACGTCGCCTGCGGCCGCGGCGCCCGGCCCGGCCTCGAAGCCTGCGCCCGCCAGATTGGCCGCGCCGCCGGAAGCCGCGCGACCCGCCGTCCCGAGCCCCGGCCTACGCCACCAGCGGCCGTGGATGAAGCCCGCCGGCAAGTGACGCAGGAGAGCGACCTCGCGCCGCCCCGGCCGGTGTCCCTGCTCGTCGGCGTGCGTCGGCTCGAGGCGCTCGTGCACGAGCCCGCGGCCTCCCCGCGGGGGGCGATCGTGCTGGGGCACCCCCATCCGCTCCACGGTGGGCACATGGATCACCCGGTGGTGGTCGCGGCGGCGCGGCGCGCGGCGGAGGCTGGGCTGCTGGCGCTGCGCCTGGACTTCGGTGGCGTGCGCGGGAGCGAAGGCGATCGTCGCGACATCCCCGGCCACCTCGACGACCTGCGCGCCGCGGCCCGGGAAGCGCGCCGCCGCGTGCCCCTGGGGCCGCTCCTGGGCGGCGGCTTCTCCTACGGCGGACGGCTCTTCGCCGCCGCGGTGGACCCCGGCACCGCGGACCGCCCCGCCTTCGTCGGCGGGCTCTTGCTCGCGCCGGCCACGCGCGTGCCCTCCTCGGCCCGCGACTTCGGCAACCTCCTGCTCGGCCGTCCCCTGGCCGACGCCGGCCTCGATCCGCTCGCGGTGGCGCGCCTCGCCGCCCTGCCCGTGCCCTGCCGCGTGCTGGTGGGCGAGCACGACGTGGTGGCCCCGCCCGAGGAGCTCCGACGCCTGCTGGCCCCCGGAGCGACGCTTGAGGTGCTGCCGGGGCTGAACCACTTCTTCAGCCGCTCGGTGGGCGCGGGCACCACGGCCTACGACCTGCTCGAGCCGGCGCTCGACCGCGCGCTTGCCGCCCTGCTCGCAGGCGTCTGAAACGCCGTCCGTGACTACGCTGGGGGGATGCGCGGCCACGATCGCGAGTCCTCCTGCGGCGTACCCTTCCCGGGCGACAAGCTCCCCCGGGAGCGCTGGACGCGCACACGCGTGGGGCTGGGCGAGCGCGGCAAGCCCTTCGACTGGTCGGTGGTGTCGGGGCGCGAGGCGCCGCGGGTGCTCGACCTGGGCTGCGGCAACGGGCGCTTCCTGATCGCCTCGGCCTTGGCCCGCCCCACCCACGACCACGTGGGCATCGAGCTCGTGCCGCCGGCCGTGAAGTTCGGCAGCCTGCGCGCGGGCCAGCGCGGGCTCACGAACCTCAAGTTCGCCTGGGGCGACGCCACCGAGTTCCTCTTCGAGCGCTGCCCCGGCGCCAGCGTCCACGAGATCCACCTCTACCACCCGCAGCCCTACTACGAGACGGCCCACGTCGGACGCCGCCAGCTGACCCCCGAGGTGCTCTTCGCCATCCACCGCTGCCTGCTGCCCGGCGGCCTGTTCGTGGTGCAGACCGACAACCCCGCCTACGCCACCTACCTGCGCGCCGTCCTGCCGGCCCTCTTCGCGGTC
>JANOFW010000244.1:0-1523 GCA_031413835.1 Planctomycetia bacterium | reverse complement strand
CCCCGCGGAGGCCAGCGTGAGCAGCAGCATCACGCCCGTCATGCCCACGCCCAGGGTGCGCGCCAAGCCTGCGACCATCAGCAGGCGAGCGTCCCGGCCCGGGTTCGGCGTCACGTCTTCGCGCCTGCGGGCCGGATCGGGTCGTGCGGTCACTCGACTGCCGCTCCCCGGGCCTGCTCTGCGGTGCCGGGGCACCGGGCGGAGCGCGCCGCAAAGGGGGCGACGACGCCGCGTAGTCGGCCTACGTCAGGAGGAGCACCCGCAGCGCCGCGCCCGCTCCGGCGCCCCGCCCGTTGGCCGTCAAGCCAAACGACCTCAGGCCCCCGGATCGGGCTTGTGCAGGAGCACATCATCGGATCAGATTCTCCCCCCGGTCGCCGAGGGAGCCCACGATGGGGCCTGCCGCCCACCTGTCCGAATGCTGGATCCCGCTGCTGGCCTCCTCGGAGGGCCACCCCGACATCTTCCGCGACCTGGTGATCGTGATGGGGGCCTCGCTGGCCGCGATCATGGCCCTGCGCCGCCTCAAGGTGCCCACGCTGGTCGCCTTCCTGGTGGCCGGCATCCTCATCGGCCCCGGCGGCTTCAAGCTCGTGACGAGCAAGGAGAACATCGCCCAGCTGGGCGAGATCGGCGTCGTCTTCCTGCTGTTCACCATCGGGCTGCAGTTCTCGATCCGCGACCTGATGCAGATGAAGCGGCTGGCGCTGCTGGGCGGGACGCTGCAGGTGGTGCTCACCATGCTGGCCACGACGGCCGCCGGCATGGCGCTGGGCATGGACGTCGCGCACGCCAGCTTCCTCGGCGCCCTGCTCGCCATGAGCAGCACGGCCATCCTGCTGCGCCTGCTGGCGGAGACCGGCGAGACCGGCGCGCCTCACGGACGCTTCATGCTCGCCGTGCTGATCTTCCAGGATCTCGCGGTGGTCCCGATCATGCTCTTCCTGCCGCTGTGGGGCGGCGGGGGTCAGGACGTGGCCGCCGCCTGGCAGGCGCTGGGCACGACCCTGGGCCTGCTCGCCGGCCTCTTCCTCGGGGCGCGCTTCATCTTCCCCTGGCTGCTCGAGCGCGTCGTCCGTCTGCGCAGTCGCGAGTCCTTCACACTGGCCACGTTGCTGGGCGCGCTGGGAACGGCCTGGATCTGCAGCCAGTTCGGCGTCTCGCTGGCCCTGGGCGCCTTCCTGGCCGGCATCGTGCTGGCCGAGAGCCCCTATGCGCACCAGGTGCTCTCCGAGATCACGCCGCTGCGCGACGTGCTGGGCTGCCTGTTCTTCGCCAGCGTGGGCATGCTCGTGGTGCCCGCCGACTGGGTGGCCGCCCCGCTGCTCACCCTGGGCCTCCTGGGCGGCCTCCTGGCGCTCAAGATCGTGCCGGCCTTCGTCTCGGCGCGCGTGCTCGGGCTCAGCACCCGCGCGGCCCTGCCGGCCGCCTTCGGCCTGGCCCAGGTCGGCGAGTTCTCGCTCGTGCTGGCCAGCCTGGGCATGGAGGCGGGCGTGTTCGCCGAGGAGCACCGCGGCGCGTTC
>JANOFW010000243.1:0-6419 GCA_031413835.1 Planctomycetia bacterium | reverse complement strand
GCCCAGCGTGCTGCGCGCCCTGGGCCGACGGGCGCGGCTCAGCGGGCAGCACGAGGTCGCGGCCCAGGCGGCGCTGCTCGAGGCGACGGGCCGCCTGGCGGCGGGCCGGCCCGGCGCCGCTCTCGCCTGCCTGCGCACGCTGGGCCCCGTGCGCGCGCTGCCGCTGCGCCTCGAGGTGGCCGTGGCCACGCTCGCGGCCCAGGCGCAGGCAGCGTCGGGGCGTCGCACGCGCGCCCTCGCGTCCCTCGAGCGGGCTTGCGCGCGCCTCGAGCCGGTCGCCCTCGAGCTGCCTGGCCCCTGGCTGCGCGCCGCGTTCCTGCTCGAGCACCTCGATCCCTGGCTCGCGCGCGTCGAACTGCTGCTGGAGCGCGGCCGCCCCGCCGATCGGCGCGCCGCCGCGACGCTGCTCGACGGCCTGGCGGAGCGGCGCTTTCGTGTGCAGGGTCGCACGCCGACCGGCGACGCGCGCGCCGCGCGTCTGCGTGCGCGTCTCGAGGCGCTCTACGATCGCCTCGGACGCGGTGGCGGGCCCACCCGCGGCGCCGGAGCCGAGGAGACGCACGCGCTCCTGGCGCAGGCGCGCCGCGTCGAGCGGGCCCTGGCCGAGGGTTGGCTGCGCGCCGAACGGCGCGATCCGGGCGCCCGGGCCCACGCGCCGTTCGAGGATCGGCCGCTCGCCCCCGACCAGGGCGTGCTCCATCTCTGGCGACGGGGCGAGCGCGTTCACGCCCTGCTGCAGCGCGGCGCGAGCGTCGCGCCGGGCCACGACCTGGGTTCCCTGGCGGTGCTGGCGCGGGCGCTGGATCGACTGGGCTTCCACGCCCGTCGGCTGCGCGCGGGCGGCACGGCACAGGCCGTGTTCGCCGACGCGCTGGCCGCGCTGGCGCGTTCGCTTCTGGCGCCGCTCACGGGCGCGGAGCTGCCCGAGAGTCTGGCTCTGATCGTGGATCCGGCGCTCCCGGACCTGCCCTTCGAGGTGCTGCCGTGGGCCCAGGCGCCGCTGGCGAGCTGCACGCGCCTGCTGCGCGTGCCTTCCGTGCAGGCGCGCGTGCCGGCGCGCGCTGCCGGGGCGGGCGTCAGCTGGCTGGCCTTGGGCGAGTCCGATCTGCCCGGCATCACGCGCGAGAGCGCTGCCTTGGGGCCCGAGGTGCGGCGCGTGGAGGGCTCCGCCGCGACGCGTGCGGCGCTGGCGGAGGCCCTGGTGACGCGTGCGCGCGTGCACGTCTCCGGGCACGGGTTCGCCGCCGTCGAGGCCCCGGCCTTGGGCGGCGTGCGGCTGGCCGACGGCTGGTTCGGCGCCGCCGACCTCCCCGAGCGCGTGCATGCCGACGTGGTGGTGCTCGCCGCCTGCCGCACCGGACGCGTCCTAGGGCACGGCGCGCTGGCCTGGGGCGGCCTTCCTGCGCAACTCCTGGCGGCCGGGGCGCGTCACTGTGTATGGACCGCCGACGATGTCGAGGATGGGGTGACGGCGGCGCTGACGGCCCGGCTCCACGCCGGCCTGGATCGTGGGGAGGATGTTCCCCAGGCCTTCGGACGCGCGCTCGCAGCGCTGGGCCGCGAAAGCGGGCACGTCGCCTCCCTCTTGCCCTTCCGCCTCTCCGGCCTCCTAGGATGAACCCTCCCATGCCGAACCTCTCGTCCATCCACCCGTGCCGCGTGGCCCTCTTCCTGGCCGCGCTCTCGGCCTGTGCGCTGGCCTCCTGCGGCGGCGGTGGCAGCAGCCTCGCCGCCCCGGCGGCACCCCTGACGGCGCTCGTCGAGGCCTCGCCGTCCGACATCGACGACGTGGCCCAGGAGTCGGGGGCTACGGTGCTGCGCCAGATCCCGGGCACCGACGTCTACGAGGTCGAGCTGCCTGCCGGACAAACGCTCGCCCAGTTCCTCGCCCTGCTCGACGACGACGTGCGTGTGGTCGAGGCCGAGCCGGACGAGGTGCTCGACAATCCCGAGGGCGGGGCCAGCACGATCCCCGCCGGGACGACCGAGCTGGCGGCCTCGATCGCGTTCCAGCCCGAGCTCTTGCGCATCGGCCTGCCCCAGGCGCTCGCGCGCTCGCGCGGCGCCGGGGTCCTGGTGGCGATCGTGGACACTGGCGTCGAGGAGACGCATCCCTTCCTGGCGGGGGCCTTCGACCCGGACGGCTACGACGTGGTGGACGGCGACGGCGACCCCGGCGAAGAGCGCAACTTCCTCGACGACGACCGCGACGGTCTGGTGGACGAGGGCTTCGGACACGGGACCTTCGTCGCCAGCCTGATCCATGCCGTAGCGCCCGATGCCCGCCTGCTGGCCTTCCGCGTGCTGGCCAGCGACGGCATCGGTTCGGCCTCCTGGCTGGCTGAGGGCATCACGCGCGCCGCCGACGCCGGCGCGCAGGTGATCAACGTCTCGATCGGCATGCACCAGCAGTCCCACGTGGTGAAGCGGGCTGTGGAGCACGCGCGCTCGCGGGGCGCGCTGGTGGTGGCCTCGGCCGGCAACACGGGGCTGGAGTCCGTGGCCTTCCCGAGCGTCCTGTCCGACGTCTTTGCGGTCACGGCCGTGGGCCCGAACGACGTGCGCGCCACGTTCGCCTCGTTCGGCAGCGGCGTGGATCTCTCGGCTCCCGGCGTGGACCTGCTCGGGGCCCACCCCGGGTTCCCAGGGGGCACGGCGCGCTGGAGCGGCACCTCCTTCGCGGCCGCGCTGGCGTCGGGTGCCGGCGCCCTGGTGCGGTCCCTCGACCCCAGCCTGGAGCCTGACAGCCTGCAGCAGGCGCTCGAGGACGCGAGCGCGGACATCGATGCACTCAACCCCAGCCTGGGAGGCCGCCTGGGTCGCGGGCGCTTGGACCTCGACGCCGCCACGGCGCCCTGAACGCGGGAGGCTTGGCTCGGCTTGGTGGCGCGAACCTGACAGCGGGCTAGCGCGCCGCGGCTCACGTCCTGCTTGCGCTCCGGTCGAAGAGGCTCAGGGTCTCTTGGAAGCGGGGTGTCTCGGGTGGCCAGCATGTTCGTCCGCGATGCCTCCCCCCTGGGCCCTCGCCGGGGGACGAGGCTGCGCTACCCCGGCGTGTTCGCGCTGTTGGCGTGCGCCCTCCTGGTCCCGCCCGCTTCGCAGGGCGCGGGCGCTCGCCTGCCGCGGCCCCGTCCGGCGGCGGCGGCGAACGTCGCCGTGCCCCCCGGCCCCCCTGCGCCGGGTGCTCCGTGTCTCGACCTGCCCTCGACCTGGTGGGTTCCGCCCGGGCTGATCTCGCAGGAGGCGCAGGCGCTCCTGCGGCGCATCGCCGCGGCGGGACGGAGCGGTGACGACGAGGCGCTCGGCGCCCTGGCCCGCCTCGGCGAGGCCCAGGGGCTGGATCCCTGGCTGGTGCTCGACGATCTGCTCGGGCTGGGCCTGCCCCGCTCGGCCGATCGCTACGCGCAGCACGCGCCTCAGCAGCGGCGCGAGCTGACCGCGCACGTGGCGCGCACCGCGTTCCTCCGCGAGGACTCCGACGCGCGCCAGGAGCTGCTGCGCGCCGCGCGGCGTCACTTCGGCGCTCCCGACCCTACCTCGGGGACGGCACCTCCCGCCGCCTCGTCGGCGGCGAAGGGCAGCGTGCTCGAGCTGCGCCTGCGCGCGGCCCACGCCGCGGCGGCCTGCCGGGAGGGGCGCCCGGAGGAAGGCCGGGCTGCCCTGGCCCAGGCCGCGCTCGATGCCTACGCCATGGGGTGGTGGCGCGCCGCTCGCTGCGCCTGGAGCGAGGCGGCCGAGGGGGCTCGTCAGGCGGGCCGCTGCGAGGCCGAGGCGGAGCACCTGGGCCGGCTCGTCGGCCTGGCCTCGGAGCGCGGTACGCCGGCCGAGCAGCTCGAGGCCCTGCTGCGCCTGGCGCCCGCCGAGGAGCAGCTGGGTGACGGGCCGCAGGCCCTGCGCGATCTGTTCGAGGCCGTGCGCCTGGCCGAAGCGTCCTCGCAGCCCGTGCTGAGCGGCGTCGCTCACAGCCTGTCGATGGAGATCCTGGCGCAGCGCGGTGCGCTGTGCGCCGCGCTCCGGTCGCGCGACCTCGCTGAGCAGGCGTTCGCGGCGGGACGTGTCCCGGCCGTCACGCGCGGCGAGCATCAGCTGCGGGTGGCGGCCCTGGAGCGGGCCCTGGGCCGCGCCGATCTGGCTCACGCGGCCCTGAGCCGCGCGGCCCTCGACCTCGAGGAGAGCTGCGACCCGGGTCTGCGCCTGAGGCTGCTGCTCGAACGCGCGACGCTGGCCAGCGACGATCTGCGTCCCGTGCGCGAGGGGCAAGCGCTCGCCGCGCTGCGCGCGGCGCAGCAGGCGTGCGCGCAGCCCGGAGCACGCGCTGCCCCGAGCGCCCTGTGGCGGCTCGGTATGCTGGAGTCGCTGCGCGCCCTGGAGCGTGCGGAGCAGGGCCTCACGAGCGGCGCGCCCGGGCCCCTCCAGAGCACGCTCGAGCGCGTGCGCGGGTTCGAGTCGCAGGCGACGGACGCCGGCCGGCGCGGCGCGGCGCTCGCGGCGCGTTGCCTGGCGGCACGCCTCTCCCAGGCCCTGGGGCAGCCGGCAGCCGACGAGCTGACGGCCGTCGCGCGCGCGGCCGAGCGTCTGCGTCTGCTGCCCCTCGAGCTCGAGGCGCTGACGGCCCTGGCGCGCACCCATCTGGGCGCGGGAGACCTGCCCGCGGCCACCGCGGCCTCGCGCGAGGCCTTCCTGCACGCCGCGGAGCTGGGTCGCGGGCTGCCCGACGCCCAGCGGGCCGCGCTCCAGGGACGCTTCGGCGCGCTTCGCGGGGTGGCCCTCGAGGTTGCCGCCGCGGGCGCGGCGGGTCCCGTGCCCGAAGACGCGGCGGCGCTCTGGCTGGAGGTGCTCGAGACGCGCCAGGCCAGCGCGCTGCAGCAGGCGCTCGGCTCGCGCCAGCTGCTCGAGGATGGGGGCGGCGCCGAGGCCGCGCCCGCCCTGGTCGAGCAGCGCGCGCGAGCGCGACTCGAGGCCTACACGGCGCTGTCGGCCCAGCAGGCAGCGGGCGACGTCAGCGATCGGGGCCTGGCCCGGCTGCGTCACCAGGAGCGCAGCTATGCCTCGGCCCTGGAGGCCGAGCAGGCGGAGCTGGTGCAGTGGGAGCGCGGGGCGCTGCGTGACGCGCGCGCGGAGTCGCTGGCGCCGCTGGCCGCCGGCCTCGACGAGTTGCGTGCGGCGCTCCCCCCGGGTGCGGCCTACGTGGCCTACGCGCTGCTGGAGCAGGAGGCCTGGGCGCTGGTCGTGACGGCCGAGAGCGCCCGTCCGCGGCGGCTGTGCGCGGGAGCGGCGCAGATGCAGGCGATGCGCTCGGCCCTGAACCTCGTGGCGACGGCGACCGCCACCGAGGGAGCGCCCTCGCTCGAGGGGGACGCGGCCGAGGGGGCGCGGCTCACGCTGCGGCGACTCCTGCTGGAGCCGCTCGGGCTCGGGGCGCAGGTCCGCACCCTGGTCGTCGCCCCCGATCCCGCCCTGGTCTTCGTGCCCTGGGCCTGGGTCCTGGGCGCCGAGACCCCCCTCGACGTGGCCCTGGAGCCCTCCGCCACGGCCTTCGTCTGGCTGGCGGCCCGCAAGGACCCTCCAGGCCGCGGCACCCTGGCCGTCGGCAGCCCGGCCTACCCCGATCGGCTCGGCCTGGGGGCAAGCGTCCTGCGTGGCGCCGAGCGCACGGCTCCCGCCGCCGTGCTGCCGATCTTCCGCCCGCTGCCGTTCTCGTTCGACGAGGCACGCGCGGCCGCCTCGCGGCCTGGCGACCGGCTGCTGCTCGACGAGGAGGCCAACGAAGAGGCCTTCTGGAGCGCGCTCGACTCGCGCGGTCCGCGGCACCGTTGGCGCAGCCTGCACTTTGCCGTGCATGGCTTCGTCGATCCCGAGCATCCCGCCCTGGCGCTGCTGGCCCTGGCGCCCTCGGCCCACGAGGACGGCCTGCTCACGCTCGCCGAGATCATGCGCCGCCGCATCCCGGCCGACCTGGTCGTGCTCTCGGCCTGCCGCACGGCGCGCGGGCGCGTGGCCGACGGCGAGGGCCTGCTGGGCCTGTGCCGCGGCTTCCTGATGGCCGGTGCCACCCAGGTGGTCGCCAGCCTCTGGGACGTGCCCGACGCCCCGACTGCCGAGCTCATGCTGGAGCTGCGCACGCGCCTGGACGCGGGCCTGGACGCGGCGCGCGCGCTGCGCGAAGCGCAGGGGGCCGTTCGCGAGCGTCACCCCGACCCGGCCGCCTGGGCGGCCTGGGTCCTATGGGGCCTGCCGACCGGGCCCGGGGCCGTCTCGCGGCCGGGTCCTGCGAGTCGCTAAATGACCGGTCGTGATTCTGGGACATTACGGGCGGCACGCTGGGCCGGGGGCGCTCGGGCCACCGCGTCGTCCTGATGTAGGAAGACTACACGGCGTCCTCCGCGGCGGCCCTCCGCACCCCGTCCAGCGTGCCGGTC
>JANOFW010000242.1:0-5622 GCA_031413835.1 Planctomycetia bacterium | reverse complement strand
CTACCCCGACGGCGTCTGGTACCGCGGCGTCACCCCCGAGGTGATGGAACGCATCTTGCTCGAGCACGTGCTCGGCGGTCGGCCCGTCCGGGAGCACGTGCTCGGCACGGCGCCGTTGAACGTGCGTGGCTCGCAAGGCGGCCTGTAGGGGCGCCCCTCGAGGGCGCCCGGGTAGGCCGTTGAGATCATCGACGGGCTTCGCGTTCCGCCGCGTGGTATCGCCGCCGGCGGCTTGAAGGTCGACGCCCTCCCCCGGGGTCCCCAAGGACCGGCATCAACCCTCCTGCCGGCGATCACCCGCCCACGATGTGGAATCACGCGCCCCGCGGCGGTCCCCACGGACCCCGCGGGCGCCCACGAGGGGCGCCCCTACCTCTTGCTGGGCGGGGTGTAGACGGGGGGCTTGACCCGCGGCGTGCGCGGGATGCCCTCGAGCGCCAGGGCCACGCCCTTCTCCAGGGTCGGGTCGCGGCCGTCGGCGCAGTCCTTGGGCCACTCGAGCACCTCGACGTCGGGCGCCACGCCCTCGTTCTCGACCACCCAGCTCCCGCCGCGGTCCATGATGCCGAAGGCGGCGGCGGTCACGCTGCCGCCGTCCATCAGCGGGGGGTAGCCGGTGATGCCCACGAGCCCGCCCCAGGTGCGCGTGCCGACGAGCGTGCCGATGGCCTGCTGGCGGAACATCCACGGCATGGCGTCGCCGCCGGAGCCGGCGTAGGCGTTCACCAGCATCACCTTGGGACCCTGGAGGGTGCCGAAGGGCGTGCGTCCGGCCCAGCCCTGACGCGTCATCCACCAGCAGAGCACGTCGTGCGAGAGGACGTCGATGACGTAGTCGGCCACCTTGCCGCCGCCGTTGTAGCGCTCGTCGAGCACCAGGCCCTCGCGGTCCACCTGGCTGAAGAAGTCGCGCTGGAAGGCGTCCAGGCCGCGCGAGCCCGTGTCGGGCATGTAGACGTAGGCCAGGCGCCCTTCCGAGAGGCGCGCCACGATGGCCCGACGCTCCTCGATCCAGGCGCGGCGACGCAGGTCGCGGTCGCTCGCGACGGGCACGACCAGCACCTTCTTGGGTGCCGTCTCGCCGGGGCGCTCGAGCGTGAGCTCGACCTGCTTGTCGGCCGTGCCTTCGAAGAGCGCCAGCACGTTGGCGGCGGCGCTCACGGGCTTGCCGTTCACGGCCGTGAGCGCGTCGCCCACGCGCACGTCCACGCCGGGCTCGGTCAGAGGCGCGCGCAGCCCGGGGTTCCAGTTCTGGCCGTCGAGGATGCGCGCGAAGGTGATGCGACCTTCCCGCACCTCGAAGTCGGCGCCCAAGAGGCCGGTGCCCGCTCCCTCGGGGGCCTCGGGCGTCTCGCCGCCGCTGACGTACTCGTGGCCGCAGGCCAGCTCCCCGATCATCTCGCCGATCACGAGGTTCAAGTCTGCGCGATGGCGCACGTGGGGCAGGAAGGCCTGCCAGCGCTCCCACATCGCCGGCCAGGCCACGCCGTGCAGCGCCGGGTCGTAGAAGAAGTCGCGCTGCAGCCTCCAGACCTCGCGCAGCGCCTGGCGCCACTCGAGGGCCGGCTCGACGCGCACCTTGACCCCCTCGACGGCCAGGCGCTTCTTGTCCTTGCCCTGCGAGGTCATCAGATGCCAGCCGTCCTTGGTGCGCAGCACGAGCGTGTTGCCGTCGGCGCTCACCTCCACGTCCTCGACGCCGCGCTGGACCTCCTCGGCCTTGCGCGTCTTGAAGGAGAAGGACTTGAGGATCGGGCCGCCCTCCTCCGCCCCCTCCTGGAAGAGCAGCCCGCCCTTGACGGCGAGCAGGCGCCCGTACTCCTTCGTGGGCAGCGGGAAGGCGAGGATGCGCTGGTCGAGATCGGGGCGGTCGATGGTGGTCTTGGGCAGCTCCTTGGCACCCTTCGCGGGCTTGGGCTTGGCGGGCTTCTCCGAGCCTTCCTCGGCCTCGCCGTTCTCGTCCCCGTCGTCCTCCTTCGGGCCCGGCTTGTCGTCGTCGCCGTCCTTGTCGCCGTCCTTGTCGCCGTCCTTGTCCTGCTGGCCGCCGGCCTTGGGCACGCCCTCGTCGCTCTTGGGGAAGAGCGGGTTCTTGCCGTCCTTGGCGAGCACCACGAGGTAGAGGCTGGACGTGGCGTCACGCGCCGCGGAGGCCGACATGTCGAGCCCGAAGCGCTGCGGGCCGCTGTCCACCGTGGCCTTGAAGTAGAGGTGCTTGCCGTCGAGCGAGAAGACCGGGCTCTCGGCCGAGCCGAACGCGTCCGTGAAGGTGTGGCTGGTGGCCTCCGAGAGGCTGTAGACGGCGATCTGGTCGTAGGTCGTCCCGGGGTTGCGCGTTTCGTAGGCGATCCAGCGCGCGTCGGGCGACCAGCAGGCCAGGGGGCGGATCACGCCCAGGCTGCCGGAGAGCCGTGCCACCTCGGTCACCTGGCCGCTCTCCAGGGTGAGGTAGGCCAGGCGGTTCTTCTCGTCGCTGTAGAGCAGGTGCTTGCCGTCCGGGCTCCACGACGGGTCGAAGGCGAAGCCGGTGCCCGTCAGGTCGTAGCGGCGCAGGCCGCCCGCGCCCTGCGCGTCCTTCACCGCCAGCTGGATCTCGCCACCGACGTCGGTGAACCACGCCACCTGCGTGCCGTCGGGGGACCAGACCGGGTCGCGATCGTGCGCCCCCGGGCTCTCCGTGAGGTTGCGCGCGTCGCCGTCGCTGCGCGGCAGCGTCAGGATCTCGCCGCGCGCCTCGAAGGCGGCGCGTTGCCCGTTGGGCGCGACGGCCACGCCGCGCACGTGGCCCTTGACCGGCTGCCAGCGCGGCAGCGACTGCAGGCCGTCATGGCGCACGCGGATCGTGAGCCGCTCCGTCGTGCCCGTAGCGGGGTCGAGCAGGTGCAGCGCGCCGGCCTGCTCGAGCACCAGCACGCCGCCGCCCGCCGAGAGGTTGCGCACGTCGAAGCCGCTGAAGCGCGTGACCTGCTTGGCCTCCGGCTCGCCGGGCGTCCAGCGCCAGACGTTCATGGTGAGGTCGCCGTCGCTGCCGCGGTCGCTGCCGAACCACACGCTGCCCGCCGCGAAGCAGGGCCAGGCATCGCTGGCCTTCACGTGGGGGGCCTCTCTCGTCTCGAGCGTCGTCAGGTCGGTGAGCCAGATGGGCGAGAGGCGCCCGCCGCGGTAGCGCTTCCAGGTGCGGAACGCGGGCCTGAGCGGCGTGTAGGCCACGTGCGCCGACTCGGCCCCGCCGGCGGGGTCGAAGGCCAGGTGCGCCACCTCCGGCAGCGGCAGGCCGACCACCGGGCCGCCCTCGGCGGGCACCAGGAAGGCCTTGTCCACGCCGGGTCCGCTGGCCCGCGGGCTGGCGAAGACCACGCGCTTGCCGTCCGGATGCCAGCCCAGCACGCGGTCGCGCTCGGGATGCCAGGTGAGCCGCCGCGGCAGTCCGCCCTCGACGGGCAACACGTAGACGTCGGCGTTGCCCTCGTAGTCGGCCGTGAAAGCCACGTGGCAGCCGTCGGGCGAGAGCGAGGGCTGGCTCTCCTGCCCCACGCCGCTGGTCAGTCTCCGCGCCTCGCCGCCGGCGCGCTCCACGATCCACAGGTCCTGGGCGTAGACGAAGACCACGTGGGTGGCGCTGACGGTGGGCTCCTGGAGCAGCAGCGTCTCGGGCGGCTCTCCGGGGGCCTCGGGGGTCGCGGGGGAGGCGCCGAGCGCCAGCCCCGCGGCCAGGGCGAGGAGCAGCACGGGCCGGCGGAGGAGAGGCAGCATGGGAGCGGCTCACGAGGGGGAAGCGCGAGACTCTACAGAGCCCCCGGCGCCGCGTCCCGTGGGAGGCGCGCCGGCCCGCGGGACGCGCCCGTCGGCGCTCTCCCCGGGAAGGGTGCGCTCGCTGGATGAGGGGATACAACGTCGCCTCTGCCCCGCCTGGGCGCCCCCCGAGCCCCCCGAGGAGGCCGTTCATGTCCGCCGATGCCCGTGGTCCTCTCGCCAGCACGCGACCCAGCCCCGCCGCCCCGCCGCAGGCCGCGCCCCCTGCCCTCAAGCTGCCGGCCACCGATCCCTTCGCCGAGCGCCACATGGGCGCCTCGCCCCAGGACCAGGCGGCCATGTTCGCCCTGCTGGGGATCAAGAGCCTCGAGCAGCTGATCGACGAGACGGTGCCCACGGGCATCCGCCTGCGCCGCGCCCTCGAGCTGCCCCCGGCCCTGACCGAGCACGAGGCCTTGGCGCGCCTGCAGTCGCTGGCCGGGCGCAACAAGGTGGCGCGCTCCTACCTGGGCATGGGCTACAGCGACTGCCTCGTGCCGCCGGTGATCCAGCGCAACATCCTGGAGAACCCGGGCTGGTACACGCAGTACACGCCCTACCAGAGCGAGATCAGCCAGGGCCGCCTCGAGGCGATGCTCAACTTCCAGACGCTGATCTGCGACCTGACGGGCATGGCGATCGCGAACGCCTCGATGCTCGACGAGGGCACGGCCGCCGCCGAGGCCATGAACCTGTGCCTGGCCGTGACCGCCAACGAGAAGGCGCGCGTGTTCTTCGTCTCGCAGCGCGGCCATCCGCAGACCATCGAGGTGGTCAAGGCCCGCGCCAAGCCCAAGGGCGTGAAGGTGGTGGTCGGCGACCACGCCACCTACGACTTCGCCAAGCCCACGCTGGGCGTGCTGGTCCAGTACCCCACCAGCGACGGCTCGGTGCTCGACTACGCGGGCTTCGCAGCCAAGGCCAAGGCGGCCGGCGCCCAGGTGGTCGTGGCGGCCGACCTGCTGGCCCTGACCCTGCTCACGCCGCCGGGCCTCTGGGGCGCCGACGTGGTGGTGGGCAGCGCGCAGCGCTTCGGCGTGCCCATGGGCTTCGGCGGACCGCACGCGGCCTTCTTCGCCACCAGCGAGGCCTGCAAGCGCTCGATGCCGGGCCGGCTGGTGGGCGTCTCGAAGGACGTGCACGGCGCCGTGGGCCTGCGTCTGGCGCTGGGCACGCGCGAGCAGCACATCCGCCGCGAGCGGGCCACGAGCAACATCTGCACGGCGCAGGTGCTCTTGGCCGTGATGGCCGGCATGTACGCGGTCTGGCACGGCCCCGAGGGTGTGAGGCGCATCGCGGGTCGCGTGCGCGAGCTGGCCTCGCGCCTGCGCGCGGCGCTCGAGGCCCTGGGCCTCTCGACGGGCAAGGACCCGATCTTCGACACCCTGCGCGTCGAGGCGGGCGAGCAGCGCGCCCGCTCCGTGCTGCGTGCGGCGGCCTCCAAGGGCATGAACCTGCGCCGGCTCTCGAAGACCGCGCTCGGCGTGGCCCTCGACGAGACCACCACGCCCGCCGACCTCGAGGCCCTCGTGGCGGCCTTCGCGGGCGAGCATCCCACCGGAGCGGCGCTCGCCGCCCTGGCGCGCGCCAGCGTGCCGGCCTTGCCCGCGGGCCTGGCGCGTCAAGGCGAGATCCTCGTGCACCCGGTGTTCCGCACCTACCACACCGAGCACGAGCTTCTGCGCTACATGCGCCGGCTCGAGAGCAAGGACCTCTCGCTCACCACCAGCATGATCCCCCTGGGGTCGTGCACGATGAAGCTCAACGCCACGGCGCAGATGTTCCCCGTGACCTGGGCCACGATCGGGCGCCTGCACCCCTTCGCGCCCGCGG
>JANOFW010000241.1:0-3461 GCA_031413835.1 Planctomycetia bacterium | reverse complement strand
CCGCGACGAGCGCGGCTCGCGGCTCGGGCCACCGCGTCGTCCTGATGTAGGAAGACTACACGGCGTCCTCCGCGGCGGCCCTCCGCACCCCATCCAGAGCGGCGGAGGCTCATGGCGGGCTTCTCTGGCCCCTGCGGGCCTCGATCGGTGTGAGAGGGAGCTGGCCGTAGCGGAGCCTGCGGGCGCCGGTAGGCTCCGCGCGCCGTGAGCACCGACACTCGACCGCTGCCGCTGTGGGTCGCGCAGGCGCTGCTGGTGGGGGTGGGGGCTCTGCTCCGGGTGCCGGCGTTGGCGCTACCCTTGGGACCGGACGACGCGGTGATCGCCGGGGCAGCCGAGGAGCTGGCGGCCGGTCGCTGGCCTGAGCTCGAAGGACGCGGACCGCTGCTGCCGGTCCTGCTGTGGCTGCCGACGGTCGTGGGTCTGCCGGCGGCCGTGGCCTTGCGCTGGTCGGGCCTGCTGATGGGAGCGCTGGCGCCGCTGCTACTCCACGGTCTCGCGCGCAAGATCGGGTTCAGCGCGCGTGGTGCGGGGTTTGCCGCGCTGCTGATGGCCGTCCACCCGTTGCTCGTGGCGCACGTCGGAGGCGCGGAGGCCGGGGCCCAGGGGCTGGCGCTCACCCTCCTGCTGGTCGCGCTCGGGAGCCTGGCTCGTGCGACGACCGGGCATCGGCGTGGCGTGCTGGCCTCCGCGGCCGCTGTCGTCCTGGCCCATCCGGGTGGCTGGCCCTACGCGCTGGCGCTCTTCCCCTTCGTGTGGCAGGGCGAGTCGACCGGGAAGGGCCGCGTGCTCGTGGCGGGGCTGGGCGCCGCGCAGCTGGCGTTCGGGCTGACCCAGCACCACGGGCCGCCGGGCTCGCTCGCGGGGGCGGTGGTGCTGCTCGTGGTGCTCGCGCTGGTGGTGCTCTTGCCGCAGCTGGCGCTGGGCAGCGTGTGGCTGCTGCGCGGCGTGCAGCAGGCGCGCGGCGCGCTGCTGGCGCTGGCGAGCGCGAGTGTCGCGCATCTCGTGCTGCTCGCCCTTCCGTGGACGCGCCCGGGGGTCCTGGCGGAGGCCGACGGCCTGGGTGCCGGTGTGCTGCTCGTGCCCGCAAGCGTGCTGGCCATGGCGGTGGGGGCGGCACGCCTGCGAGCGCAGTGGAGAGCGCGCGTCGAGGGCCTGGCTCTCGGGCTGGGTCTGGTGGCCTCGCTGTTGGCAGGCCTCGGGCCCACGCAGTCGGCGCTGCTGGGCGAGCGGGCCGGGTTGGCGGGGAGGCTCAGCGATCTCGGCGCGGCGGTCAAACTCGCCACGCACGAGGCCGGGCCGGGAGGCTGGGTGGGCGTGGATCTGGGCGACGGCACCGCGGCGCAGGGCCGCGCCCTGCGTGGCTGGATCGGGGACCGCCACCTGCTGGTCGCGCCCGCCTCCGGCGGCTCGACGTCGATCCCCGACGCGTGGCCGGAGGGCGGCCCACGCACTCTGGCGCTCGTCACGGTGCGCCCCGAGCCCGGGACGGTGGGCACCCTGGGCGGCTTCGGAGTGTTCTCCCAGGAGCACGCCGGCGTGTCGGGCGCCTACCACGTCCTGCGCGTACGTCGGCCTTGAGCACGGGCCCGGGGCGCTATCGTGGCGGGATGCGCCGCGCCCCTGCGTTCCGGCTGACCCTGCTCGCGCTCGTCGGCGGGGCCCTGCTGGTGGTCGCCGTGCGTGCGGAGCCGCCGGCTGCGGATCCCGCGCGACCGACCGCCATGGGGGCCGCGGCGGGCGCGGAGGAGTGCGCGCGCTGCCACGGCGAGGTGCACGCGTCGTGGTGCCTCTCGACCCACGCGCTCACCGTGCGCGAGGCGGTCGAGGGGGTGGTCGCGCCGGAGATCCTGGCGGGCGCCGAGGTCCGGCACGGGCCCGGCCAGACGCGCTTCCTGCGCCAGGGGACGTCGTTCCAGGCCGAGACGCTTGGACCCACAGGAGCGCTGGCACGCTACGACCTCACGCATGTGGTGGGCAAGACGCGTATCGAGATGCTCGTGGCTACGCTGCCCGACGGCCGCAAGCAGGTGCTGCCTTCGATGCGCGAGCACGAGGCGGGGACCTGGTTCGACTACACCGCGCTCTACTTCGCGGGGCCGGGCGGCGACCCGCGGGTGCCGCCTCCCGTGGCACCCGGGGATCCCTCCTTCTGGACCGGGCCCGTGCGCTCCTGGGACGCGCAGTGCTCGCGCTGCCACCTCTCCGGGCGCGAGGTACGGGAGCCGGCCGCCGACGGCACGGGAGAGCGCACCTGGCAGCGCGCCTACGGCCTGGACTGCGAGGCCTGCCACGGGCCCTCGGCGGCCCACGTGAGCCACCACGACGAGACGCGCGAGGGGCCCGACCCGATCGTGCGCCTGCGTGCGCTGCCGCGGCGGCGCCAGGTGGACACCTGTCTCGTCTGCCACATGGAATCGGAGGAGATCGTTCCCGGCTGGCATCCGGGCGAGGCGCGCGACCTGCTCGAGTTCCTCGACCCGTCGCTGCTCGACGATCCCGATCGTGTCGATCCGGCCGGACGGCCCCTCGAGCTGGTCTACGCGGGCGTGTCGTTCTGGAGCAGCCGCTGCGCCGAGGAGGGCGGGCTCACCTGCGCCACTTGCCACGACCCGCACGGCGGTCCAAACCGCTCGGCCATGCGCACGGCCCCGCGCGACGACGCGCAGTGCGCGCGCTGTCACCAGGAGATCGCCGCCGCTCCCGCCGCCCATTCGCGCCACGCGGCTGGCAGCGAGGGCGCGCGCTGCGTGAGCTGCCACATGCCGTTCTTGACCGTCGAGCGCGGCCACGGCGCCATCACCGACCACACGATCGGGATCCCGCGCCCTCTCCTGCGGGGGGACCGCACGGCCCAGAACGCCTGCGCCTGGTGCCACGTCGGCGACCGCGCAGCTCCTCCGGGGGCCCCGCCCCTGAGCGAGGCCGGGATCCGCGAGGCCTACGCCCGCTGGTGGCCCGACGCGGCGCCGACGCCCGCCTGGCTGGCCGCGATCGTCGCCGGGCGCCGCGGCGACTACGACGCGCTCGAGCGCCTCGAGGCGCTGCTCGGTGACCGCGCGGCCCCCCGCTTCGCGCGCGCCACGGCGCCCGTGCTGATGACGCGCCTGGGTCACGCCGCGCGCGAGCGCCTGCTCGCGCACGTCGGGGACCCCGACAGCCTGGTGCGCCGCCGCGTTGCCGTCGGGCTCGTCTACGTGGAGCGCCCCGAGGCCTGGGCGGCGCTGGGCCGCCTGCTCGACGACGAGAGCGCGCCGGTCCGGGCCCAAGCCTCACGCAGCGCGCAGCTCGCGCCAGGCCGCCTGCCCGCCCACGCCCCCATGCTCGAGCAGCTGAACCGCGAGCTGGAGGCCCAGACCCGCTGGTCGCCCGACGACGACTGGCGCTGGGAGCGCCTGGCCGACGCCTACGCGCTCGCGGGCCTGCCGGCCCAGGAACTCGAGGCCGTGCGGCGGCTGCGG
>JANOFW010000240.1:0-4997 GCA_031413835.1 Planctomycetia bacterium | reverse complement strand
CTGGGCGTGGAAGAGGGGCATGGGGTCGGTCCAGACCTCGACCTCGGGCGGCTTGGGCAGCGGCGCGGGCGCGGGCGGCGCAGGCGCGTCCGCGTCGGCCTCCGGCGCCAGCTCGAAGGCACCGGCTGCCGGCGGCACGGCTGCCGGCGGGAGGGCCTCCACCGACTCCGCGCTCGGCAGGGGGGGCGCCGCGGCGGACGCCTTCTCGCCGCCGAGCGCCGCCAAGCCGTCGGACCTCGCCGCCGCGGGAGGCGGGAGCGCCAGCAGGCCGGCGGCGAAGTCGTCGGGCTCGCTCAGCGGCGGCACGCGCAGGGCGGCCGGCGGCGGCGCGCCCGCTGCCGGCGCGCGGGCCTCTATCGTCGCGGCGGGCGGCGCCTCCCCGACGAGGGCTGCGGCGGACGCGACGCCGTCCGCCGGCAGGGCCTGCGGCGGCCTGGCTTCCGCCGGCGCCTCCTCCGGCAGCGTCTGGGGGTACCAGACGTCGATCAGCTGGCGGATGCGCTCCGCCATGCGCGCGTCGTCCACGATCACGCGCGAGACGTCGGCGGGCATGATGTCGCGCACGCAGCGCTCGGCGATGTCGCTCTCGCCCCGCAGCAGGCCGGCGATGCCAGCCTCCGCGGCCTTCGTCTTGAGCGCCTCCCACTCGGCCATCAGGTGCTTGAGGTCGGCGCGCAGCAGCGCCAGCGGCTGGGACTCGCCGGCCGTGCGCACGATGATGCCCATGCCCTCGGGCACCTCGAGGTCGTCGAGCAGCTTGCGCATGCGGTCGCGTTCGCTGCCGGTGCCGATGCGCCGGGAGACGCCGCTGCGGTCGCTGTTGGGCGTGAGCACGAGGTAGCGGCCCGGCAGCGAGATGCGCCCCGTGAGCGCGGGCCCCTTGCGGCCCATGCTGTCGCGCGTGATCTGGACCAGCACCTCCTGCCCAGGCTCGAGCAGGTCGGTGACCGCGGAGCCTTCCTTGCCCTCGGGCCGGTCCGGCAGGTCGGTGACGTGCAGGAAGCCCATCAGGCCGCGCCCGAGGTCCACGAAGGCCGCTCCGATGCCGCGCTCGACGTTTTGCACGCGGCCACGGTAGATGTTGCCGGCGGCCGAGCGCTCGTGGCCGGTCTCGAGGTAGATCTCCTCGAGCTTGCCGTCCTCGAGCAGCGCGATGCGCACCTCTTCGGGCTCGGTGGCGTTGATCAGCAGGGTCTTGGTGATCGGGCCCGCAGGCGCCGCCGCTTCCGGCTCGTCGCCCTCCTCGGGGGCGGGCACCCCGCCTGCGTGGACCTCGAGCAGGTCCTCCTCCGTCCGCGCGCGGTGCGACACGCGCTCGACGCGCTCGCCCCGCCGTCGGCGCTCGCCCCGCTCGGGCCGACCCGCGCGCTCCCGGCCGCCGCGTTCGCGCCGGGACGCGCCGCGCTCGCGCTCGCCGACGTGCCCCTGCTCCGCGGGGGCGGGCAGGTCCGGATCCGCCGGAAGAGCCCCGGCGACCGACGCCCCCTCGCTCGCGCGCGCCGCAGCGCCCGGGTCGGCGGGCTCGCGGCTGCGACCGCGTCCGCCGCGGCGTCCGCGGCGGCCCCGTTCGTCCCGAGCGCTCGGCTCGCCCTGAGGCGCCGGTCCCTGTGAGGGCCCGTGTTCCTCGAGCAGGCTCGGCACGGGGCCAAGGGACGACGTCGGCGGCGGCTCCCCGTCGATGGGCGGAGGCTCGAAGGCGTCAGCCTCGGGCGCCAGCCCGAAGGCGGCGCCCCCTTCGTCACGGCGGCCTTCCTCACGCGCGCGCCCACCGCGCCCGCGCCGTCGCCGACGCCGGCCCTGGCCCGCGCGCTCGCCCCCACCTTCCCCACGCTGCTCGGCCTGCGGGGCGGGGACCGGATCCTCGCCCTCGGGGCGGTCAGGGGACTCGGGAGAGAGCATCGCCGGAGGCTACCACCTGGGTGCGCTCACCCCCACTACGGGGCCGTGTCGGGGTCTGGGTTCGGGCAGCCGGCCTGGGCTACACTGGGGCGCTGGCTGGGGTGCGGAGGGCCGCCGCGGAGGACGACGTGTAGTCTGCCTACATGAGGACGACGCGGGGGCCCGAGCAGCGAGCCGCGCATGCCGCGGCTCGCCAAACGGCGCGGCAGTCCAGCGCCCCGACCCGCGCTGGGAGGTCAACCGAGGACAGCAGCTAGGGGTCGTGATGGCTGTAGGCGGGGTAGCGCCCCTGCGCCTCGTCCGGCCTGCTCTTGAAGCGCTTGATGTTCCAGAGCCAGGCCTCGGGATGGCGCAGGATCGCTTCCGACAGCAGCTGGTTGGCACGGGTGAGGGCGACCTGGACGTCGGCGTCGGCGTCCGTGCCGGGCGGGGGCATCAGGTCGCCGCTGATCCACAGTCTCCAGCGCATGGGCCGCTCGGGCAGCAGCAGGGTCACCGAGAGCGGGACACCGAAGGCTCGCGCCAGCACGGCGCCCAGGGGGGTGGTGCGAGCCTCGAGCCCCAGGAAGGGGGCGTAGACGCCGCCGTAGGTCCCCCACAGGTGGCGGTCCATCATCAGCGACACGCCCTTGCCCTGAGCCAGGGCCTGCTTGAGCGCCAGGGCCCCGCGCTTCCTCTGCGCCGAGCCGCGCCCGCCGGCGTTGCGCAATCTCTCGAGCACGACGTCGAGCTCCGGCGTCCCGGTGGGCTCCACCAGGTAGGCGAAGGCCGGGGCGAACTCGAAGGTCGCACGCCCCAGCACGAGCAGCTCCCAGTTCGCGAAGTGCGCCGAGACCAGCACCACACTCTTGCCCGTCTCGGTGTAGGAGCGGTAGCGCTCGAGGTCCCCAGGATCCACGCGCACGTGACGGCGGAAGCGCGCAGGGCCCAGCGGCTGGAAGTGGAACAGGCCAAACTCAGCGCGCAAGGCGTTGCGATAGGAGGCGCGCAGGATGCGGGACTTCTCGCGCGGCGTCTTGCTCGCTCCGTAGACCGCGTCGAGGTTCTGCCGTCCGACGCCGCGCCCGCGCCGATCGAACAGCCAGACGCCGCTGCCCAGCGCGTCGGCCAGGGCGCACACGCCCGAGGTCGAGAACCAAGGCAGCAGGCGCGTCGCGAACCCGATCAGCGCCCGCAGCACGGCGGAGCGCCCGCGCGCGAGGGCCAGCAGCAGGCGGACGCGAAGGCGCGGGCTCACGGTCGGACCGGAGCCTAACGCGCTCGCGCGAGGACGAGCGCCTGCGCCTGCCCGTCCTGGCCCGCCGCGAGCACCAGCACGGTGGGCGCGGCCAGCGGCGTGGCCACGCGCGTCACCAGCACGCGTTCCAGGCCCGGCTCAGGCTGGGCGAAGCCGGTGGTGGGCGGGAGCAGGCCCTCGCGCAGGGCCAGGGCGGCCAACAGGACGTGGCCCGCATCGGTGCCCGCGGCCGCGTGGCCCAGGCTGCCGCAGGAGCTCGTCAGCGGGACGGGCAGCCCGTCCAGGAGGTCGTCGATGGCCTCGAGCATCAGCCGGTCCTCGGCGCGCCGCCCCGAGCCCGAGGCCACGATCGCGCCCAGCTCGGCGACGCGCAGGCCCGCGTCGCGCAACGCTGCGCGAGCCGCCTGGGCGATCGACTCTGCGTCGGGCGAGTAGACGCCGGGCGGCGGGCTACCGGTGATCCCGGCCGTGCCGACCACGACGGCCCAGGGACCGCCGCCGCGCCGCCGCGCGACCTCGAGCGGCTCGAAGACCAGCGCCGCGGCGCCGTCCCCGGCCACCAGGCCGTCGCGCGTCGCGTCGAACGGGCGCGGCGCGGCGGCCGCGTCGCCGCTCGGCGAGAGCTGCCCCAGGCTGGCGAGCTCGTAGCGCAGCAGCGCGCCCGAGGTGCACCCGGTGCCGACGCCCACGGCCAGGCGCACCCGGGCCGTGCGCACGGCGCGCGCGGCCAGGCCGACGGCGGCCAGACCCGAGCCCTCGTAGCCCGCCAGCGAGGCGTTGGGACCCTTGATCGCGAAGGCGGCGGTGAGGAACGAGAAGGCGTTGTTGTGCAGCGTCTCGAGCAGCACGAAGGGGTTCACACCATGCAGCGAGGCCTTGTTGAGCGCCTCCGCCTCGAGCGGCGACGTCAGCCCGTGGGTGGCCTCCACGACGGCCCCGCGGAAGTCCTGGCACGGGGCGCGGCTGAAGTCGTTCTGGGCGATGAACAGGCCGCGCTCCGCCGGAGGCGTGGCCGTCGCGCTGACGTGCGCCGTCTCGAAGGCCTCGCACACCACGCTGGCCGCCAGCTCGCCGCTGGAGTTGAGGAACTTGGCCTGGCTCTCCTGCTCCTCGGGCACGGGCGCGCGCAGCAGGGGCCGCGGCGCGGGCGCCGCGAGCAGCAGCCCGGGCGGATCGCCCTCCGCCCCCACCAGGCGCACGCCGCGGTGGCCCGCGAGCAGCGCGGCCCAGGTCGCGGCCGCGCCGTAGCCCACGCTGTTGGCCCACCCGCCACCCGTGAAGGCCGCGTCGCGGGGCTCGAGGCTCCTCATGCGCGGCCCCGGCGCGATGCCGGCGCGTCGCCCTTGTAGAGCACCTTGCCCAGCAGCACGCCGTAGGTGCGCTCCATCTGCTCGCGTGACTCGAGCGACTCGAGGGCCACGACCGGGCCCTCGAACTCGACCGTGGCGCGCCGCTCGCCGCCCACCTTGCTCTCGCCCTTCCAGGCGCGGCGGTCGGGGGCCGAGGCCTCGGCGGGCGCGAGCGTGAGCTCGAGCCGGGCGCCGGGGACGGCGAAGCCGTAGTAGCGCGCGCTGCGCACCGTATCGACCAGGAACCAGCGCGTGAAGCCCGAGACCGCGGCCTCGTGCCAGCCGGCCAGCTGCACCAGGGCCTCGAGCACCAGCACGCCGGGCACGATCGGCTGCTCGGGGAAGTGCCACTCGAGGTAGTCCTCGCTCATGGCCACGTTCTTCCAGCCCGTCATGGGAGCGCCGGGACGCGGCTCCCCGATGCGATCGACGAGCAGGTACCTCACGCGCCCTCCTTCCACGCGACCGCACCAGGCACGGGCACGAGCAACACGCTGGCGATGCAATGGTCG
>JANOFW010000239.1:0-6448 GCA_031413835.1 Planctomycetia bacterium | reverse complement strand
CCGCTCACCCTGCCGCCCGGGGCGTCCACCGCCGAATCTCGGGCCTGAGCGGCGCGCTGGGCCGGGGGCGCTCGGGCCACCGCGTCGTCCTGATGTAGGAAGACTAGACGGCGTCCTCCGCGGCGGCCCTCCGCTCCCCGTTTAGCGTGCCGGCCCGCGAGGCTTGGTCTCCGGGCAGCATCAGGGCAGCGTCGAAGCGCACGGCGGATCGACTCGCGCGGCGAGTCGCCGCTGTCCCAGGATCACGAACGGTGATGTAGCGTCTCTCGAGGCTCCTGCCGCGCGTGCGCGTAACTTCCGATAATGGATCTTATGTTGTCTTGTGTGGCGGCGTGGGGCCGAGCGACCAGCCGCGGGCCGTGCTACGAGCGCGGCTTCGCGCGCAGGCCCGCCAGCAGCGTGAGGGCCAGCAGCAGGCCGGCAGCGAGCGCGGCCCAGATGTGCGAGGAAGCGCGCAGTGAGCCGGCTCGCTCGCGGGAGGCGCGCGCCGCTGCGGCCCAGGCGGCGTCGGGGTCCTGCTCGCGGGGAATCGGGCGGTAGACGCTGCGCTGGAGGTCGAGGAAGCGGGCGATCGTGCCATCGGGGTCGGGAAGCCCTGCCAAGGGGCTGCCCTCGGGCAGGCTCCCCGCACCCTGCGTCTCCCTCCAGCAGCGCTCGGCAAGAAGAGCCTGGAAGAGCGGCCAGCCGTGGAGGTCGGGTGGGGTCTCGGCCCCGTCCAACGAGCTGCACGGCGGCTCCTTCCGGGTCGGGAGCGGCGCCAAGCCGACCGCCCCGTTGGGATCGGCCTTCCAGCCGATGTCGGGACGCCAGCGGTTGAGGGGGGGCGGCATGCTCTCCAGGCTCACCCAGGGGGCGTAGACATGGGCCCGGACGAGCCTTCTGAACTCCCCGCGTAGCGCCAGCTTCTCGGCAGTCGTGCGCAGGTTCTCCGGCATGGGCTCGACCGGCTCTTCGGCGCGTGCGGCAGCGCCGGGCACACAGCACGCGATGGCCGCCACGAGGCGGCAGCCGAGTCGACGTAGGCGGCTCACAGCCCGAGCTCCTCGTCGGCGAGCCGGTCGGAGGGGCTCAGGTCGTCGGAGAGGACTGGCTCCCCGGGCCGCGGCACGTGCCGCACCGCCAGCCGCTCGAGCGCGAAGGCGCTGACTTCGAGGGAACGATGCAGGTGGTCGCCGCCGGGCTCCATCTGGGCCTCGACGAGATGGATGCGGGGAGGGCCCGTGCCTCGGTCGGTTGCCCAGAGGATCACGTTTCCGGGGAACCACACGTTGGGATGCAGGTACGTCGGGCCCACGGAGGCGTCGAGCGTCGAGGCGACGGCGCGGCAGACCGGGCCGTTGAGGCCCGTCCCCAGCACGTTGACCCCCACCCAACCGCCGGGCACGAGGTGCTGCTTCACCTTGGCGAAGAACTCGCTCGTGGCCAGCTGGAAGGGCACGTAGTTCGTACGGGCGTACGCGTCCACCAGCACCAGATGGAACGTCTCGCTGGCCGGCAGCGCGTTCACGACCGTGCGCGCGTCCTCACCGGTGATCAGTCGCAGGGGCTTGAGCTGGTGGAGCGACGGGGCCTCGAGACTCCCGAGGTCGAGGTGCTGGCGGGAGACCGTGACCACGTCGGGATCGATCTCGATCCCCAGCACGTTCAGCGTGACCGGAGGTCCGCCGAAGTCGTTGGGCATCGCCTCCAGAAGGGTGCGATGCACCCCCCCGCCGGCGTAGCCGATGACCAGCACGCGCAGCTCGCCCGCGTGAGCCGCCGGCAGGGCCAGCCGCGCTCCCAGCGCCATCTGCTCGTAGTAGCGCCCGCCGGTGAGCATGCGCTCCCCACCGTCGGGCGGCCAGATGCTGTCGGGCAGCCAGATGCTCTGGTAGGTCTCCGCGTCCTCGTCGTGGCGCAGGAACACGGCTTCGGCCGTGCCTTGGGAGCCGCCTTCGCTGGGCGGGCCGTCGGGGATCAGGACCCCCACCGTCTCCCGGACGACGCGCACGGTCTGGTAGGCCGACTCGATCTCGGTGAGCTGCCCCGGATGCACGCGCACGGTCCAGTGCGGCAGCAGCAGGGCGACCAGCAGTCCGGCCGCGCCCAGGGCGAGGCCGGCGAGGCGTACGCGTGGCAGCCCGCGCGCCGCGAGTGAGACGCCCAGCAGCAGCGAGGCGGCCAGGGCCACCACACCGAGGCGTGAGCCGATGCCGGGCACGAGCAGCAAGGGGCCGGCGAAGGTGCCCGCGAGCGCGCCGAGCGTGCCCCAGGCGCTGACGCGGCCCGCCGCGATGCCGACGCCCAGGCGTGGGGCGAGCTGGTGGACGAGCAGCGGGGCCACCGCGCCCAGCAGCAGCGTGGGGAGACCGAAGAGGATCGTGGTCAGCGCCAGGCTGGCAGAGAACGCCACCGGCAGGATGTGCATGCTGTCCACGCCGCGGGGCACGAGCTGCTCGGCCAGCGCGGGGCCCAGGAAGGCGGCGGGCAGCAGCGTCAAGCCCGCGAGCGCCAGCACCCCCATCAGGGGCTTCGGCCCGGGCCGCGCGCGGGCGAGCCGCTCGCCCAACCACGAGCCAAGCGCCAGGGCGAAGAGGATCACGCCGATCGTGCTGGCCCAGATGCGGTTGCTCTGGCCGCACCAGGGGGAGAAGAGCCGCACGGCGAGCAGCTCGGCGGCCAGCGTCACGAAGCCCGCCAGGAAGGCCAGGGCCAGCGCCCCCCGCGCCCCCCCACCCTCGGACGGCGGCGCTGTCACGGCCGAGGCCGTGGGCAGGCGCACGCGCGCGAGGCCCGCCGCGAGCAGCGCCAGCAGCGCTGCGCCCAGGAGCAGCGTGGCCCGCGTGCCGATCGTTTGCAGCAGGAACAGGGGTGTGAGCACGCAGCCGACGAGGCTTCCCAGGGTGCCCGCGGCGTAGAGGAAGCCCGCGCCGCGGCCCGTGCCCTCTCCGGCATCGACGGCACGCACGAGCCACGGGCTCACGCCCCCCATCACGCCCACCGGTAGCGCGAACAGAGCGAGGCTGGCGAGGACGCTGCCCGTGAGACCGATGGGCAGCCCGCCGGTCGTGGGCAGGCCCTCGGGCAGCAGGGCGCGGCAAAACGCGGGTCCCACGAGGGCCGCCGCCGCGAGCCAGGCTGCGCCCAGGAGCAGCACCCCGACCAGGCGTCCGGGCGAGCCGCCTCGCTCGGCCCCGCGGGCACCCCAGGCGTAGCCCCCGGCCAGGGCGCACAGCAGCACGCCGATCACGGCGGCCCAGACGTGGATCGACTGGCCGAAGTGCGGGGCCAGCGCGCGGGCCGCGGCCAGCTCGACCACGGTCATGCCCAGGCCCGCCACGAACGCGAGCAGGGCTGCCGGAGCCAGCAGGCCCCTCGGGGCAGCCATGCCTCTCGGGACGGACGAGGCTTCGGCGCCTGGGCTCGTAGGGGGCAGAGGGCTGGCGGCGCTCATGGCAGTCGCCCGCCCTCCGCGGGGGCTACTTGCCGCCGCCGTTGCCTGCCTTGAGGGCCTCGAGACGCTCCTTGGCCTTCACGGCCACCGCCGTGTCGGCGAACGTCGAGAGCAGCTTGTCGAGCGCCTTGATGGCCAGGTCGCTGTTGCCATCGGCCACGAAGCCCTCGGCCTTGTCGAACAGCTCCTGCGCGCGCGACTCGCGCTCCGGGTCGCCCGTCACGATCGGGGCGGGAGCGCCTGCGGGTGTCGCCGGGGGCGGGGCGAAGAACTGCTTGGTGATCGTCGTGAAGAGCATGCTGTAGAAGATCGCCTCGCGGGCCTCGACCGGATCCTTGTCGTAGAGGCGCTCGAGCGAGCGCTCGAGCTTGCCCTTGAAGAGCTCCTTGCCGTTGACGACCACGCGCACGTCCTGCTCGAGGTTGACGAGGTCGTCGTTGAGCAGGGCCGTGAGGTCGAGCACCCCCGTAGTGTCGATGCGGATGGTGTTGGGGTCCTCCGCCGTGTCGAGCACGTTGACGTCCACCGTGCGCTTCTCGACGTTCCAGTCGGGCGTCAGGATCAGCCAGTTGGCGAAGACCTGCTGCGCCGTCTTGAGGCGCCAGGAGAAGGTCTTGGGGACCACCCGCTTGCGCTGAACGAGCCAGGTCATCAGGCCGGCCTCGTCACCCAGGGTGACGTCGGCGTGGCCCGCTTCCTTGAGCGCCTTCTCGGTGTTGGGGCAGCCCAGCACGTAGATCGGCACGTGGGCGTAGTTGACCACCGTGTCGGGATCGACCACGGGTTCGCCCGCGAGCGGCCGGCGCACGACGAGGCCGGCGTACATGAAGGGCTGCGCGGCGGCGATGGTGGTCACGTTGCTCGTGTCGCCGTCGAGCACGAGACGCTCGAAGTCGAGGTGGAAGCGCTGGTAGAAGTCCTTGAGCTGCGCCGTGAAGAACAGCTGGCGCACGTTGCCGTCCTCGACGTAGTTGCCGCGCACGGCCACCGGGGCAAGCACGAGCCACTTCTCGAAGAGCTCCTTCATCCCCGCGTAGCGCCGGGCGATGGTCTCCTCGCCGGGGAACTTCTTGCCGCTGTAGTCCTTCTCCTCGATCAGCGTGATGAGCGTGGGGAAGGGATCGATGCGCGGCGACTTCTCGAGCGCCGCCTCGCTGTAGCCCTTGGGGGCCGAGAACGCCAGGCGCAGCTTGTCGGGGCGCGAGACGCTGACGGCGAACTTACCCTCGCTGACCTCGGTGTTCGCCTCGAGCTTCTGCCACTTGCGGTCGCGGTAGTCCTTCTCGAAGGGACGGCCCTGGTCGGTGAGCTCGCGCAGCAGATCCATACGGGCCAGCACGCTGGGCCCCCCACCGGCCTCGACCTTGGCAAGCGCTGCGCGCGTGGCCTCGCGGCCGGTGTAGGGATCCACGTCCGGGTGCAGATAGGTGCGCAGGGCCTTGATCAGCTCGCCGCGCACCTTGGGTCGAGGGCCTTGTCCTCGGCCCTGAGCGAGCCCGGCAGCGCCAGCAGGGCCAGCAGGGTCAGCAGGCTCAGTACTACGGCGCCACGCAGCGGCCTGGTCATTGAGACCTCCAAGAGGGGCCTCCGGGGGCTGGCCCCGGCGCGGCGTCCATCTTACGGGCGATCCGCCGCGGGTCCCCCGCTCGGGTTCCTGCCGAGGCGTGCACCAGGGAGGCGGGGGCCTTCATCAACGGCCCTGGGTGCCGCGACCCAGGCGCCAGGCGCGCAGGGCCAGGGCCCGGTAGAGCAGGCTCGGCTCGCCGGCGGCCCGCGCCGCGGCCTCGGCCCCCAGCAGCAGGCGACGCGCCTCGAAGCCCGCCTCCCCCACGTACGGTCGGCGCAAGCGTGCGAGGTTCTGGCGCGCGGCGAGGAAGGCCGCGTCGTCCTCGAGGGCGGCACGCATGGCAGCCTCGGCCGACGGCACCTGCCCGGCGGCGAGCCAGGCCAGACCCAGGTCGTTCTTGAAGGCCGCGTCGGGGGAGGCGAGCGCCACCGCCCTCTCGAGCGCACGCACGGCCTCCACCGCCTCGCCCGCCAGGCGGGCGATGTTCCCCAGGTTGGCCCACATGTAGGGATCCTCGCTTAGCCCGGAGGCGAGCGCGCGCTGCAGCGCCAGCGAGCGCTCAAGAGGCCTAGGGTCGGGCCACTGCCGCGGCGCCGTACGGTAGTCCTGCTCGGCCATCAAGGCCATGAGTGCCGCCAGCTCGGGCCGCCCCGGCTCGATCCGCCAACCGGCGAGCAGCGCCTCGCCAGCGGCCGCCCGTGCGTCCACGCCCCCTGAAGGATCGCGCAGCAGACAGGCCGCCACCTCGTGGCACAGATGCGCCTGCGGCGGGCCGCTGACGGTCGGCAGTGCCTCGCGCAGCACGATGAGCGCGGCGGCATGGTCGCCGCGTTGCTGCGCCAGGCGCGAGCGCGCGACGGCCCACGAAGCGCGCACGACCGGGTCGTCGCTGGTGAGCGCGGCCAGGACCCTCTCGAGACGCGCCTGCGTCGAGGTGAAGCGCGCGGCGGAGAGCGCGTCCTCGAGCAAGGCGGTGTCCGCGGGCGCCTCGGCCAGCAGGGCGGCGTAGTGGGTCAGGGCCCGCTCGCCGTCGCCGGCCGCGGCCCACGCCGAAGCCGCCGCGCGTCCCTGGCCCAGCCGCTCGTAGACCCCGGCGGACTCGGCATGGCGGCCGAGCAGATAGAGCGCGTGGGCCTGGCGCACCCGGTACCAGCGCTGCTGCGGGTCGGCGTCGTCCGCGCCCGGGGCCGCCGTCCAGCGCTCCACGGCCTGTGCGTGCTGCCCGCCGAGGTAGGCCACCTCGCCCTCGAGCCAGGCCCGTCGCGCGGCCGCGGCCGCCTCGTCAGGGATACGCGCGAGCGCGCGACGCGCATCCTCGAGGTAGGGAGCCACCTGCGCGCCCGTCGCGCTCGACTCCTCCAGGTTGCGACGAGCGTGCGCCAGCAGCGCCTCGGCGTACAGGGCCAGGTCGGCCGGGGCGCCCTCGCGGGCCAAGGCCTCGAGCGGCT
>JANOFW010000238.1:0-6453 GCA_031413835.1 Planctomycetia bacterium | reverse complement strand
GGCGCGCGATCACGATCTTCGCGAGCGGCGCGCCCGGCCGGCCGGGTTTGGCGCCGGGCTTGGCGTCGGCAGCGGGTTCGGGGGGCGCGGGGGGCGGCGGGGGAGCCACGCGCATGCCCTCGGGCATGTAGCCCTCGCGGCCCACCGTGCCCGGGTAGCCCCACTCGCCGCCCGCGAGCTGCGTATCCACCAGCCACTGCGCGCAGTGCGCCAGCTTCGCCTGGTAGAGGCGCGGGTTGATCTCGGCAAGCGCCATGGCCTGGATCGCCGTGCGGTAGGTGAAGCGCGGCTCGGTCGTGGCCAGGAACTCGACGCCCAGGGCGAAGAGCTTGTCGCTCATGTTCCCGCCCGTGTGCGCCAGCGTGAGCATCACCAGCTCGCCCAGGTCGTGGGGCTTCTCGTCGTTGAACCCGCCGCCGAACTGCTGCGCGAGCCAGGCCTTCCCCGACTCGATGGCCTTCTCGACCTCGGCCGGCTTGGGCGCGGCGGCCGGCGAGGGAGCGTCCTCGGCAGGTGCGCTCGACGCCAAGACGAGGAGCACGGACGCGGCGAGGAGCAGGCGCCAAACCATGCCCTCAGCCTAGCAACCGGTCGAGATGGGCGAAACGCGTGGCGCCAGTCGGGTGAGGTCGGCTGACACGGCCGCGGCCACGCGTCGCAGGTCAGTCGGGACGGAAGGGGCCAGGGGGACCCTTCCAGACCCGCCACAGGGCATCGCTGTCGTCGTCGCGCCGCTCAAGGCGATTCCCCGCCAGCGCCACGAGGCTGCGCACGAGCTCGGCCTGCCAGGCCAGGCGCTGGTCCGGGCTCAAGGAACGGAACGGGGCCAACACCGCCTCGACGCTTCTCGCGTCGGACGGCGGTTCCCAGCCGGGGACGCCGCGAGCCAGCCTGACGCCGAGCCCATGCGATCGCATGCGGTCATCATACGCCCCAGGGCTGGGCTGCTCCCCCGGCTCCTCCCGCTGACGACTGGGGCCGCGCCCGCTACGAGGGCAGAGGCGCCTGCCCGGAGCACTACAATCCGCCCATGGTGGCCTCCCAGCACAGTGTCCGGGCGAGCCAGGAGGCGTCGGCGCGAGCCGAGGGAAGCCGGCGTACCTCACGCCGTCTCGGTGCAGTCCTGCTTGGCATGCATGCGCTTGGACTGGTACCGGCTTGGCTCGGTGAGCCGGCCCTGGTTCCAAAGCTGCTGGTGCTCGTTCTCACGGCAGTCCCGGTCGTGCTTCTCATGTGGATCCCCAGCAGCCGCCTGCGCCACCCTGCATCCGGGGGTGTCCTGTTTGTCACTACCCTCGTGCTCGGCCTATGGCTGCTCATCTGGGCACTGGCCACCCAGTACGATGGACTCTGGGGGTTCTCGATGCTCTTCGTGCCGTGGCTCGTAGGGCCGTGGGTGATCCTGCTCCTCGCCCTTTTTCTGCTCCGGCTGCTCAACGTCGTCCAGGAGACGCGTGACGGCCCCTGACGGGATCGCTGCGCAGCATCCCTACTAGGAGCCCGGCTCTCTGGCGGCCCGCCCGAATGTGGCGCCCGTCGGGCTCCTAGCGCTGGCGGCTGGGGCCGCTGCCTCGGCGGTGGCGCGTGGGCCGGGCGCTGTCCCAGGGACGGTCGGCGCGCGGGCGCGGTCCGGTGAAGATGGGCGAGACGGGCCCTCGGGGGCGATCGTCGCGCGGACCGCGGGGATCCTGGCCGCGCGCATCCGGGCCCCGCGTATCCGGGCCCGCAGGCGCTACGGGACCGCGAGCCTCCCGATGGCGGAAGCCGCCGCTGCGGCGCTGGCCGCCGCCGTGCCCTCCGCCCTGCGGTCGGGACGGGGCGTCGTCGCGGCGCGGTCCGTCGTGCCGCGGGCCGCCGTAGCGGCGCTCAGGGCCGGAGGAAGCCTCGCCCTCGGGCCGGGCCTCGAGCGGGGGGCGGGCCGGCGGGCGCTCCGGGGCGCCTTCGATGCGCGGGGGGCCGCCCTCGAGCACGGGGATGCGCATGCGGATCTCGCGTTCGATGTCGCGCAGGTAGGCGCGCTCGGTGCGATCGCAGAAGGAGATGGCCGCGCCGTCGGCGCCGGCGCGGGCCGTGCGGCCGATCCTGTGCACGTAGGACTCGGGCACGTTGGGCAGGTCGAAGTTGACCACGTGGGTGATGCCGTCCACGTCGATGCCGCGCGCGGCGATGTCGGTGGCCACCAGCACGGCGGTGCGGCCGGCGCGGAAGCCGGCCAGGGCGCGCTCGCGCTGGCTCTGCGACTTGTTGGCGTGGATCGCCTCGGCCCCGAACCCGGCGTGCATCAGGCGCGTCACCACCTTGTTGGCCCCGTGCTTGGTGCGCGTGAAGACCAGCGTGCGCACCATGGCCGGGTCGCGCAGCAGCTTCTCGAGCACGTCCTGCTTGGAGGGCTTCTCGACGTAGATCACCGACTGGCGGATGCGCTCCACCGTCGTGGCCGTGGGCGTGACCTCGACGCGCGCCGGGTCGCGCAGGATGCCGCGCGCGAGCTCGGCGGGCTCCCCGGCCATGGTGGCCGAGAAGAACAGCGTCTGGCGCTGGCGCGGCAGCATGGCCAGCAGGCGCCGCACGTCGGGCAGGAAGCCCATGTCGAGCATCCGGTCGGCCTCGTCGAGCACGCAGACCTCGACGCCGGAGAGGCGCACGCAGCCCTGGCGCAGCAGGTCGATCAGCCGGCCGGGGGTGGCCACGAGGATGTCCACGCCGCGCGCCAGCGCCTGCACCTGGGGCCCCTGGCCCACGCCGCCGTAGATCACGGTCGTGGTCAGGCGCAGGTAGCGGCCGTAGGCGCGGAAGGCCTCGCCGATCTGCGAGGCCAGCTCGCGCGTGGGCGTGATCACCAGCACGCGCACGGGCGGGCGGCCGCTGCCCGCCGGCACGGGGCTCGGGGTCGTGACCAGGCGCTGCATGATCGGCAGCGCGAAGGCGGCCGTCTTGCCCGTGCCGGTCTGGGCGATGCCCAGCAGGTCACGGCCCGCGAGCACGTGCGGGATCGCCTGGACCTGCACCGGGGTGGGGGCGGTGTAGCCCTCCTCGGCCAAGGCTTTGAGGAGGGGCTCGATCAGTTTGAGGTCGGCAAACGACATGGAACGGCTGACCGTAGCACACCTCCCCCCTGGCCCCCTGGGGATACGGATCGTCGGGTGCTGTTCTTGGCTGCCCTCCCAGCGCACGGGCGGAGCGCTGGGCTGGGGGCGCTCGGGCCCCTTCGTCGTCGGCAGGTAGGAAGACTACGATGCTCTCCTCCTCAGCGGCCCTCCGCTCCCCATCCAGCGCCCCGGTGTGCCCCATCCCGGCCCGGGAACCCAGACTCAGCGCCTACCGCTCGGCGCTGTTCAGCGACCCGGAATCCTGTCGATTCCGCGCTCTGGGCCGCGTCGGTAGGGTGACCCACCGTGAGGGTCTCCGGAGGCCGCCCGTGAAGTACATGCTGTTGATCACCTGGGACGAGCTGAGCGGGTTGAAGCGCCCCCCGGCGGAGGAGCAGGCCGAGCTGGCCGAACACGGGGCCTTCGTAGAGGCCCTGGGCGCGCGCCTGACCGAGGGCGCCCGCCTCCTGCCTTCGAGCGAGGGCACGCGCGTGCGGATGCGAGGGGGCAAGCGCCAGCTGACCGACGGGCCGTTCGCGGAGACCAAGGAGGCGCTGGGCGGCTACTACGTGATCGAGTGCGCCAGCCGCGCCGAGGCGCTCGACTGGGCCGCCCGCTGCCCCAGCGCCAAGCACGGCACGGTCGAGGTGCGCGCGCTGTGGACGACGTAGCCGCCGCGGGCGCCCTGGGCGCGTTGGTCGAGCGCCTGCATCGCGAGGAGACGGCCGTGCTCACGGCGGTGGCGCTGCGGCTGCTGCGCGATCTCGAGGCCGCCGAGGAGGTCGTGCAGGAGGCCTGGGTCGCGGCCTTGGCTTCGTGGCGGGCCGGGGCCGTGCCCGAGCGGCCGGGGGCCTGGCTGCTGGTGACGGTGCGCCGTCGGGCGCTCGACCGCCTGCGGGCTCGCCGACGCGCGCCCCTCGACCTGGAGTCCGTCCCCATCGACGCCGTGCCCTCCCACGAGCCTCACGACGCGCGCGACAACGAGATCGCCGACGACCAGCTGCGGCTGGTCTTCACCTGCTGCCACCCGGCCCTCGCTCCCGAGGCCCAGACGGCGCTCACCCTGCGTCTGGTGGTCGGCTTGACGCTGGGGGAGATCGCGCGCGCCTACCTCGTGCCCGAGGCGACCATCGCGCAGCGCCTCGTGCGGGCCAAGCGCCGCCTGCGCGAGCTGGGGGCCTTCGAGGAGCCGTCCGGTCGTGCCGAGGTGCTTGCCCGCCTGCCCCCCGTGCTGGAGGTGGTCTACCTGCTCTTCAACGAGGGCTACGCCGCCAGCAACGGGCCGGACCTGCTGCGGCACGACCTCTTGGACGGGGCGCTGCGCCTGGGCACGATGCTGGCGCGGCTGCTGCCCGAGGAGCCGGAGGTGCTCGGGCTGCTCGCGCTGCTCGAACTTCAGGCCTCGCGCGGTCCCGCGCGTACCGACGCGCGAGGCGCATTGGTGCTGCTCGAGGACCAGGACCGCTCGCGCTGGGACCGCGACCTGATCGACCGCGGCCTGGGCCACCTGGCGCGCGCGCTCGCGCTACGTCGCCCGGGGGCCTACCAGGTGCAAGCGGCCATCGCCGCCTGCCATGCCGAAGCCGCGTCGTGGGCGACGACGGACTGGACGCAGATCCTGGCGCTCTACGGCCGGCTGCGGCGCCTGACCGATTCGCCCGTGGTGGCGCTCAACGAGATCGTGGCGCTCTCCTTCGTGGACGGAGCGGGCGCCGCGCTGCCGCGCCTCGAGGCGCTTGCGACCGATCCGCGCCTGAGCGGCCACCATCGCGTGGAGGTGGTGCGCGCTGACCTGCTGCGCCGCCTGGGACGACACGCCGAGGCCAGTGCCGCCTACGCTCGCGCCGCCGCCGGCGCACCGGCGCGCGAACGCGAGCTGCTGGAAGCCCGGGGCGCCGCCGCGCGCCGGGCGGCCGAAGGGCAAGCACCCTCTCCCGGAGATTCCCCATGAGCGCCGCCCGATCCACGCCGTCCTCGTTTCCCGGCTTTCCGGCGGAGGCCCTGCGCTTCCTCGAGGGGCTGGCGCGCCACAACACCCGCGAGTGGTTCCAGGAGCACAAGGCCGACTACGAGGCCCAGGCGCGCGGTCCCATGCTGGCCTTCGTGGAGGCCCTCAACGAGGCGCTCTCAAAGTTCGCCCCCTCATGGATGACGGAGCCCAAGAAGGCCCTGTTCCGCTTGAACCGCGACACGCGCTTCAGCGCCGACAAGTCCCCCTACAAGACCGAGCTGGGCGCGCGCTTCGGGACCTCGCAGGGCCCGGCCGCGGAGTCGGCCGGCTTCTACGTGAGCGTCTCGCCCAAGGGGGTGGGGGTGGGCGCCGGCTGCTACATGGCCGACACCCCGCAGGTTGCGGCGTTGCGCACACGGATCGCCACGGACCACGTCGCCTTCCGCCGCCTGGTGGAGGAGCGCGCTGTGACCAAGGCCTTCGGCGCTCTCCAGGGCGAGCGTCTGGTGCGCGTGCCCAAGCCCTTTCCGGCCGAGCATCCCGCCGCCGACCTGCTGCGCTTGAAGCAGGCCTGCTTCCTCGTCACCCTGCCGGTCGAGCTCGTGACCTCCAAGCGGCTCGTGCCCGAGGTGGCCGAGCGGTTCCGTCTCGGCGCCCCGCTCGTAACCTGGCTGGCGAAGACGCTGGCCTAGCGTCGCGACGAGGCGCATGCGGCGCGCACCAGGGCGGCGTCGAACGCGGCGCGCACGGCGTACCACTCCGGGCTGCGATTCACCCAGCGGAAGAAGTACGCGGGTTCGTCTCCGCGGCAGACGCGGCCGTAGTACCTCGCGTAGGCGCCGACTCGCCCGCCCCAGAACTCTCCGCGGTCGGCCTCCGCGCGGCGCAGGAGTCGGGCGGCCTCTCGCGTGTGGCAGCTTCCCAGGGCGTAGACGGCGTCGGCGCGCACCTCGGGGCTCGCGTGCTCGAGCAGGAGGCGGCCCACGGCCGTGCGCAGCTCGCGCGCCGTGCGCGTGCGGTGGTCGAGGTCCCGGAACAGCCCCTGGCAGCCCTCGACCACGCGCCCCAGGGTGCGCGGGTGGAGGTGCCCGGCGGAGAGCACGGGGAGCAGAGCCCGCGCGAGGGTGATCACCTGCCGGCGTGTCAGGGACCCCGTCCCGCTGCCACCCCAGATGACCTCCGCGGCCAGGCTCGCGCAGCGCGGGCGACGCGGATCGAGCAAGGCGCTCACCACCGGTCCCGTTGCAGAAGAGGCCCAGGGGCGGTCCATGAGCGCGAAGAGGTGCGCGTTGCGGTCGCGGCGGGTGCCATCGAGCACCTCGCTGACCAGACGTCTCGTCGGGCGCTTGGCCTGGGCGGCCCTGGCCCGCTCGAAACGCCGGGCACGTAGCGATGCACCTGTCGCAAGTTCCC
>JANOFW010000237.1:0-10055 GCA_031413835.1 Planctomycetia bacterium | reverse complement strand
CGCGTGGGCCGAACTCGACGAAGACGTCGTCGCGACCGACGTGGGTGATGGTGCCCTTGCGTAGGCCCGTGGCGCGCTGCTCCGCGCCCCCCTGGCCCCCGACGGAGAGTTGGTCGAGCAGGCGCTCGACGCCGCCGCGCGTGCGGGCCTTGGCGCCGGCGGGGGGGGCTTCGAGGTTGAGCAGCGAGTCCGCGCCCAGGGCCTCCGCGATCTCGCGCTCGAGGTCGTCGTCGAGCGGCTTCTGGTTCCCGGGGCTCATGGCAACGTCCTCTGCGGTCGTGGCTTGAGCCTACCCCTGCGACCGGAGGCTGCCACGGCCCGGCCGACCGGACCCAAACAGCCGGCTCACCCCGACGGGCGGTTCTTGCTCGGGCCGAGGTAGTAGAGGTCGTCGGGCGCCCCCTTGCGGCGCCGCCGGACGTCGCCGCCGAAGAGGCCCACGCCCAGCAGCACGGCGCCGCAGACGAGCGAGATGGCGTGGAACACGGGCAGGAACAGCACCCCGAGCAGCCAGCCGATCACGGTGCCCAGGCCCAGCACGCTCATCAGCGCCGAGAGGCCGGACTGCACGGCCGGGCGCGCGGCCTCCACCGACTCGGCGGCCCCCTCGATCTCGACCTCGCCCTTGAGCCGCGCCTCGGTGGCCCGCGCGGCGTCGAGCAGGCCCAGGGCGGGGGCCAGGTCCTTGGGCACGCGTTGCACGCCCACCCGGTTGGCCTCCAGGAACTCCGGCGCCTCCTTGCCCACCCGGCGGGGGTCGGTGTCCCAGCGCTGGCGGAAGACGTCGAAGTCCTCCTCGCGCAGCCAGCGGTTGCCGCGGCGCTCGGCCTTGAGCGTGGAGAGGTGGCGCCCCATGTCGTCATGGCCGGGGTGGATCACGGTGCCCTCGGGGCGGCCGGCGAACAGTCGCCGCAGCGTGTCGAAGTGCTCGCACGGGTCGCCGCCCGGGGCGTCCTTCAGGCCCATGCTGCCGATCAGCAGCACGTCGCCCGTGAAGAGAGCTCCCGGCGCCTCGAGCACGAGCCCGTCCGCCGAGTTCCCGGGGGCGTGCCAGATCCGCAGGCCCGCCTCGCCGAAGGGCAGCACCTCGCCGTCTTGCGGGCGCAAGGTGGCCACCTCGCTCTGGGCCTCGGGGTGCATCACGACCTCGCAGGAGAGGCGCTCGCGGAGCGCGGCGGCCCCTGAGAGGTGGTCGCCGTGGCTGTGTGTGTCCACCACGTAACGCACCTGGGCTCGCCGAGCCGAGGCCGCCTCGAGGATCTCCTTGACGTGATCGAGCAGCGGGTCGACCACGCAGGCCTCGCGGCTGGCCGGATCTACGATGACGTACGAACGACACCCCTTCGGGTGGTTGATGGGAACGACCTCGACCTGCCGCGGATCGCGCATCCGAGAGAGCGTGCCGCCGGGGGGGGACGCAGGCGGGGGGAACGCCTCGGGCCTAGGGCGCGACGTGGGTGGGCTGCTGCTCGAGGTGAGCGCGGGTCGCGCGGGCCCAGACCGCGCCCAGGAGGGCCGCGCCCCCGGCCACCACGAAGATCGCGGTCGAGGGCTGGCCCATGCGTCCCAGCAGCGCCCCGCACAGGCTGCCCAGGAGCACGCCGAGGAAGACGAAGAGGTTGAGCACGGCGATCACCGCGCCCCGATGTTCGGGCGCGGAGCGACCCTGGGCGAGGCTGTTGAGCGGCACCAGGATCAGCCCGCTGGAGACGCCCACGAGGAGCAGCGCGATCCCAGCGAGGGGGATCGAGGCAGGGAGCAGTCCCAGCAGGAGCAGAAGCACGCCCATGGAGGCCGCGCCCCGATGCACCCAGCGCACGCCCAGGCGCCCCGGCGTGAGACGCCCCACGGCCACGCTACCGAGGCCGATGCCCAGCGCGAGCGCGGCTTGCAGCAGACTGGTGCCGGTGTCGGAGAGGTCGAGGGCGGACTTGCTGAAGACCACCACATCCTGCTGCAGCAGCGCGCCCAGGGTCCAGAAGAAGGTGCTGCCCAGGACGGCCATGCGCAGGCTGCGGCTGGCCACGATCGCGCGCCAGCCGGCGCGCGCGGTGGCGGGGACGCTGGCGTGCACACCGGCCGCCACGACCGGCGGGATGCGCAGGGCGAAGAGCGTCCCGACCACCGAGAGCGCCGCCAGCACCAGACCGACCTGCCCTCGACGCTGTGGCCCGACCAGATCGAGGAGCGCTCCGGCGAGCCCGGTGCCCAGGATCGTCGCGCTCCAGGAGGCCAGCAGGAAGATGCCGTTGCCGCTGGCCAGCTTGCTCTCCGCCAGGAGCTCGGGCAGGAGCCCGTACTTGCTGGGGCTCGACAGCGCGCTGAGCGTGCCCACGAGGCAGAGAACCACGAGCAGGGCCGGCCGTCCGCCGTCCGCCAGCGCCAGGCCCGCGAGCAGCATCACGGCGACCTCGACGAGCTTGAGCGTGACCAGCACGCTGCGCTTGCTGAAGGCGTCGGCCAGCGCTCCGGCCGGGAGCGAGAGCAGCACGTAGGGCAGCGTGTAGGCCAGGAAGCATTGGAAGGTGACGGCCTGCTGCGCGGCCTCCGTGCTTCGCGGTCCTACCAGGAGCAGGATCACGACCATCTTGAGGAGGTTGTCGTTGAACATCCCCAGCGCCTGCGCGCCGACGAGACCCAGCAGGGGACGAGGGGACGGCGCGGCGTGCACGGGTGCTGGAGCCTAACCGCCGGGCGCGGTGGCCGTGCGACGGAAGGAGAGGTGTCGCTCCAGCCCGGCGTATAGAAGAGGGACTGGTACCGGCGTGGAGGCCGGGTGTAGATGCGAGCGATCCTCCCCTGGCTTGCGACGCTGCTGGCGGCGGGCCTCTGCGCCGCGAGGCTTGACGCGGAGGACGAGCCTCCCCCGGCGCCGCCGCCGTTCTCGGAGCAGGCCGCTTGGTTGGGGCTTGCGGGCATGCCCGTGGCCGTGATGCAAGAGCCAGAGTTCAAACGCGTGCGCGCGCTGGACGGCATGGGCGTGGCCTGGGCGGAGACGCAGCCGATCCGCTGGGGGGACGTGGAGCCCAGGTCTCCCGACTCGCCGCTGGCGCGCTACGACTGGAGGGCGATCGACTACACGGTGCTCTCCTGCCAGCGGGCGGGCTTCACGCCGCTGCTCGTGCTCTCGCCCACCTGCGCCTGGGCCCAGATCGACCCGGAGACCTGCGACTGGACGCGCTTCGCGCGTGAGCGCCTGCCTCCGGCGCAGATCGCCCCGGCCCTGGCCTCGGCGGTCGGGGCGCTACCGCCCCGTCCCGAGGCCTACAAGCATTGGCAACGCTTTGTCCGCGATCTGGTGGAGCGCTACGACGGCGACGGCACGCGCGACGTGCCCAGCCTGCTCAGGCCCGTGCTCGAGATCCAGGTGCTCGACCAGGTGCAGCGCGCCACGCGCTGGCGCGGGAGCGCCGAGGACTACCAGCGGCTGCTGCACTTCGCGCGCACGGGCGCCGAGGAGGCCGACCCGCGGGTGAGCGTGATGCACGCCGCTGTGGATCTGCGCGGCCTGTTCAGCGCTCAGGATGGGGAGCCCGACCGCTGGCTCGAGAGGCTTGAGGCCTCCGTCCCGGCCACGCCTGCGTTCGAGCGCCTGGAGGTGCGGCGCGGGATCGAGCTCGTGCTTGCCGACCTGTCCTTCACCCAGCTCTTCGACGGCGTGCCCCATGTAGGCAGCGGAAACCTGCAAGAGGATGTCCGCAACCTGGCGGCCCTCGGGGCGCTGCTCACGCAGCACGGTGCAACGACCCTGCCCATCTGGTTGAGCCAGGGACCGACGCGCCGCCTGGCCCGCTCCCGCGTGGAAGCGCCCGACGACCGGCTCGAGGCCGTCGAGGACCGGCTGCGCCAGCGCCTGCTGACGGAGGGCCTGCGCCAGCCAGAGGACGGGCCCGCGCGACGCTGGCTGCGCGCAGGCGCTGCCTACGACCTGGTGCGTGGCGCGGCGTTGGCGCGCGCCGCGGGCGCCTCACGGGTGCTCACGTTTGAACTGAGCGACGCGGGCCTGCGCGTGCCGGGCGAAGCCGAGGGCTCGGGCCGCGCGCAGGGCTTCGTACGCGAGGTCACGGCCCCCGGCGCCCCCCCGGCCTTCACGCCCACGCCTTCGTGGTACGCCGCGCGCCAGCTCAATCGCTTGACGCTCGGCCACCGCTCCGCGTCCACCGCGCCGCTGGGCGCGCCGGGCACGGTGGTCGTGTTCTCGTTCTCCGAGAGCCACCCCGTGCCGTGGGTGGCGGTGCTGCTGCCCGATCCCAACCTCTCGTGGGCCGGCACGCCCGGCGAGGCCCCCGCCACGCGCAAGGTTTCGTTGCCCATGCCCAACGGGCCGGTCGAGATCGAAGAGCTTCGCCTGGAGGACGGGCCGGTGAAGCGCCGGCGTGCCGAGGTGGTGGACGGGATGCTCGATCTCGAGCTCTCCCACGCGCCCTTCTACGTCCTGCCCGCGCGCGACGGGCGCTGAGGATCCAGACCGTGCGTCGGACGGCTCCTCTCCTCGTGCTGCTCGCGGCCTGTGGCGGCGGCGGGGGTGGTGCGCCTCCCGGGCCGCCTGCCGTGCCTGTGCTCGTGGCCATGACGACTCCGCTCTCGGCCGCGATGGGCGGCGCGTTCACGGTGAGCGGGACGGACTTCCCGGGGCAGGCCGGTGACGCGGCTTCGATCACGCTTAGTTCCGTGGACGGGCTGCCGCTGAGGGCGGACTGCGGTGTGAGCCTCACGGTGCCGGCGACGCGTGCCTTGGCCTCGGCCCTGGACGGCGTTCTGCCGCCCTTTGCCGGTCTGCGCGACGTGGACGTGCGCGTGAGCGTGCTCTTTCTCGACGGCAGCACGGCCGTCTCCAGCGGTGCCTTGGCGACGATCCTGGGCACGCCCGATCCGGCCCTCGACCAAGACGAGGACGGCATCGCCGACCCCTGCGACCCCGACACCTACACCTTCGAGGGGGACGCCCCGGGGGCGAACCCCGCCGGGACGACGGCGGTGGACGGCCCCTTGGGCTTCGTGGCCGTCGCGCGCGAGGGCCAGCAGAGCGCGGCTTTCAACGGGGTGGCCGGCGGCACGGTGGCCTACCAGGCCTTCGATCGGCTGGAGGCGGACTTCTCGCAGCAGGACTTGAGCGTGTACCTCGACGTGGACGCCAGCGCGGGCTACCTCACCCTGGACCTGTGGGACGAGGGCTCCTTCAGCGGCGCCTCTGGGTCGAGCCTCCTGTTCCAGGTCAGCCCCACGGGCGCTTGCACGTTTTACGAGCGCGTGGCGAACTCGATCCTGGTGGCGGTGGGGGCCGGGGTGGCGCCCACGAGCGGCCGTTTCCGGCTGGACCTGCGCAAGGGAGCGGGCACGACCAGCAGCCTGAGCGTGGCGCAGCATGACGGCAGCACCTGGCAGGAGGCCGTGGCCGTCTACGGCGTGCTGGACGACCGCGCCTACCGCGGGCTCTCGACCTGCCTGTCCAACTACGCCGCCGGGGCCCGGGGCGTGAAGCGGATCTCGGTCGTGCGCGAGATCCCCCCCGCAGCGCTCACCCTGGCCAAGAGGCCGGGTCGTTCGATGGACTGGCAGGTCTTCCAACGCGAGGGCGCCGGAGGCGCCGAGATCCCGCTGCGCCTCCTCTACCGCTTCCCGGCAGGCGGGCTGGCCCAGGCCCGGGTGGTGCGTTCGGCCACGGGCGAGGTCCTGGTCGGACATGACTGGCCCGATCACGCCGCGACGCTGCCCGCGGCCGACGGCGCCACCTTCGATCTGCCGGTCCCCGACGTGCCTACGGGGGGCAACTACGACGTGCAGGTGCGCGTGCTGGACGCCGGGAGCGTCGTGCTCGCCCAGAGCGCCCTGCTCGACGTGGCGGTGGGCGACGTGTGGATCGCCGCCGGCCAGAGCAACATGAGCGGCTACCCCGGCACGGTCCTGGGTGCCGAGGCGCCCATCGCCGAGGCTCACGTCTTCCACAGCGACGGCACCTGGCAGCAGGCCCGTGAGCCGATGGACGACGGCGTGGGGCAGCTCGACCTGGTCTCGCGTGAGTTTCCGGCCGCCTCGTGCCTGCTGGCCTTCGCCAAGCGCCTCCACGAGCAGACCGGGGTGCCGGTGGGCGTGGTTCCCGCCTCCCTGGGCGGGACCAACCTCTACGGCCAGTGGCAGCGCTACGCGGTCCACCCGGCGGCGCGCCAGACGCTCTACGGCTCGATGCTGGCGCGCGCCCGGCGGGCTAGCGTGGGCGCGCCGCCCCGCGGCCTGCTGTGGTTCCAGGGGGAGTCCGATGCGCTCTCCGGACGCACCACGGCGCAGTACCGGGCCGACCTCCAGGCGCTCGTGGACCAGCTGCGGGGGGACCTTGCCGCACCCGGCCTGGTGGCTCTCATCGGGCAGCTGGGCTGCTTCCTCTCCGCCGACCTCGCGCTCTGGCTCCCCGTGCAGGAAGCCCAGCGTCAGATGGCGGAGAGCGATCCCTCCGCGGCGCTCCTCACGGCCGTGGATCTGCCCCTCGCCGACCCGATCCACTTCAGCGTGGCGGGCTACCGCACGATGGGCGCGCGTTTCGCGCAGGCCGCGCAGCGCCGCGTGTTCGACGCCACGACCGAGGCCTACCCGCGCCTGCTCTCGGCGTCAGGCCCGGTGGGAGGCGCACAGGTCGTCCTGACCTACGACGGGGGGGTCGCGGGGGGCGATCCCGCGCTCTTCTCGCTGGCGGACGCCTCGGGGCCGGCGGCCGTGAGCTCGGTCAACGCCACCGGGAGCACGGTCACGCTCACGCTCGCTCGGCCCCTCGATGTGGGCGCCGCGCTCACGTACGGACTCTCGACCAACCCCGCCGCCGCTTGGGTGAAGCGGGTGAGCGACGGCGCGCCCGCCGCGTGCCTCAGCGCGCTCGCGCTCGCGCCTTAGGGCAGGTAGACGACCACCAGGACGGGTTTTCCGCTGGCCGCCTCGTTGGTGGCGAAGTTCACATAGTCGTCGTCGGCGTTGCCGTCGGTGGGCGCCCCGAAGAGGCCGCGGAACTGGCTGCGCGTGCGCAGGGCCGCGATGTCGGCCTCCACCTGGGTCTTGACGTCCAAGGTCCTCAGCCCGAGCACCGGCGAGCCGGAGAGCACGCCGAAGGCCGGCGCGAGCGCGCCAAGGCTGAAGTCGGCCTGATCGAGGGTTGCGCCGTAGTCGAGGTGGTCGAGCACCAGGACGCCGAGGTCGGTGTAGGGCGTGCCTGACACGGAGTTCTGGACCAGCTCCAGCGTCGCGCTCTGGATGGCCGCCCCGTTGGGGATTCCCGCAAGCGGGAACGAGACGAACAGGCGCGCGGTCAGGCCGCCCGAGCTGTCCCCCGCCGCCATGTTTGCGCTGCCGGATTCGATCGACGGCTCGGTGGTCACCTGCCCGTCCAGGCCGGGCGTGCTCAAGATGGCCAGCGTGATCGCGGACGAGGCGTCCCCGCCTCCGCCGCAGCCCATCAGGCTGAGAGAGGCAGACAGCAGGACCCAGGTGGCCGGGAAGGCGCGCATGAACTTCTCCGCTGCTAGGGAAGGACGGGCTCGGATGCGGACGCACGTCGTCCGGGCCGTGCGGCGACCCGACCCTACCACGGAGGCGGCAGCAGGCGACGACGTCCGTCGGAGGAGAGCGAGTCGGCGGAGGTCTCCGCCGTCGGCTTGTCCCAGAGCTTGCAGGTCACCTGCTTGTGGGCCTGGTCGAGGCCTTCGCAGTAGTTGGTGAACTCGCAGCGGCGGATCGCGGCCCCCTGGCCCAGGCGCATCTTGCGCCACCAGTCGGGGTCGGCCAGGGACTGGCGCGCCGAGGCCACCAGGTCGGCGTGGCCTTCGCGCAGGATCGCCTCGGCCTGCTCGAAGGTGGCGATGCCGCCAGCCGCGACCACGGGCGTCGTGAAGCCTGCGGCGCGCACGGCCGCGCGCACGGCGGCGGCGAGGGGCACGTTGCGGCCGAAGGGGCCGCGCGCGTCGATGCGCACGGTGGGCATGCACTCGTGGCCGCTCGGACCCGTGTAGGGGTAGACCGCTTCGCCCACACGCGGCTGCTTGGCGTCCTCGAAGCGGCCGCCCTTGGACAGCGACAGGAAGTCGAGCCCGGCGCGCGCGAAGGCGACCGCGTAGTGGCTGGCGTCCTCGATGCGGCTGCCGCCCGCGATCACCTCGTCGCCCAGGAAACGCGCGCCGAGGCAGAACCCTGGGCCCACGCGCGCGCGCACGCCGGCAATGACCTCGAGGGGCAGGCGCAGGCGGCCCTCCGGCGAGCCGCCGTAGCCGTCCGTGCGCACGTTGGTGCGCGAGAGGAAGGAGGCCAGGGTGTAGGCGTGGGCGAAGTGCAATTCCACGCCGTCGAAGCCGGCCTTCACGGCGCGCTCGGCCGCGTCGGCGAAGAGGCCGGGCAGCACGCGCGGGAGGTCCCGTACGTGGGGGAGGTGCGTGTCGTTCACGCTCTCGCGGTAGCCGAAGCGGTAGGACTCGAGGTCGCGCGGCGACAATAGCGCCTCGCGTGCGCCGTCCGTCGCGGCGAGGAGCCAGCCGCGCACATCGCTCTCGGCGGCCGTGCGCCATGAGGTGGCGCCGGTGGCCGCCGCCAGCGCCTCGCGCAGCGCCGGAGTGAGGGGCAGGTGGCGTCCGAAGAAGGCCTCCGGGGTGGGGCGGCGCCGAACGGCGAGGAAGTCGATGATCTGGATCAGGAAGCGCGTGCGGCTCGCGCTCTCGTGGCGCACGCGCTCGACGAGCTGCGTGAGCCCCGGCAGGAAGCGGTCGTGCCCGATGCGCAGCAGGGGGCCGCTGGGCACGTCGCGGATGCCCGTGGCCTCGGCCACCAGCACGCCCGGCTGGCCGGCGGCGAAACGGCCGTACCAGTCGAGGTTCGCGCGCGTGACGAAGCCGTCCTCGGTGGCGCGCCAGGGCACCATCGCGGGCACCCAGGTGCGCTCAAGCACCTCGAGGGGGCCAACGCGCATGGGCGCGAAGAGCAGCGCCTGCGCCGCCTCCGGCGCGCTCGGCCAACGGGCTGCGAGCAGCGGGATCGGAGGGAGGGGAGGCGCGCTCACGCAGGGAGGGTACCCTCGGCAACTTCACCAAGGCCGCGCCCCCCCTGCGCCGCGCCCCCCGCGCCCCCCGGAGCCCGTCTCCCATGCCGATCGCCCGCTTCGCCCTGCCCCTGACGCTGCTGCTCCTCCTGGGCGCGAGGGCCGGCGCCGAAGAGCCTGAGGGAGCCAAGCCCGCCTACCCCGAGACCCGACGCGAAGATGCGAAGGACGTGCTGCACGGCCAGAACGTGCTCGATCCCTACCGCTGGCTCGAGGACGACGACTCCAAGGAGGTCGAGGCCTGGGACCGGGCCCAGCTCGCGTTGCTGCGCGCGCGCCTCGACGGGGCACCCGGTCGCGAGGAGCTCAAGGAGCGGCTCGACCGGGAGCTCGACCTCGGCGGCATCGAGTCGCTGCCGCACTTCGCCGGCGCCTGGGCCTACCACACCTACCGGGCGCCCGGCGAGAACCACGAGGCGCTCTATCGGCGCGACGCCGACGGCAAGGAGCCGCCCATGGTGGTGCTCGATCCAAACGCCTGGAGCGAGGACGGCACCCAGGGGATGGGCGACTGGTGGCCCTCGCCGGACGGGCGCTATCTGGCGTACGGCCGCGACGCCAAGGGCAGCGAGGACATCACGCTCTACGTCCGCGACGTCGATGCCGGCGTCGATCTCCCGGACGTGATCACGCGCACGAAGTTCACCAGCGTGGCGTGGCGCGCCGACGGGCGCTCGTTCTACTACGAGCGCCTGCCCGATCCCGCCGACGTGCCCGCCGCGGAGGTCGAGTACCACCGGCGCGTACGGCTGCACGTGCTGGGCACGTCGGTGATCGACGATCCGATCGTCTACGGGCAAGGCCGGCCGATGCTGGAGTCGCCCTGGGTGGGCGCGTCCACCGACGAGCAGCATCGCTTCCTGGTGCGCGGCATCCCCTACGAGACGCTCGACACCTTCGAGATCGTCGACGGAGCCATACGCAAGGAGCAAGGAAGCTGAAATGCGAATCCTGATCGCTGAGGACGAGCCGCGTATTGCTGCGGATA
>JANOFW010000236.1:0-4489 GCA_031413835.1 Planctomycetia bacterium | reverse complement strand
CTGGTATGCCGAATTCTCCAAGCGCGTGCCCGCGCCCTCCTAGCAGGCGCCGTCACAGCAGGCCGAGCGGATCGACGTCGATGATCTCCTCGACGCGCCCGCACGGGCGGGGTGCGGCGCGCAGGGTGGCGAGGGCGCGCGCGATGCCCGCCGCGCCCGGGGCCTTGACCAGCAGGTGGCGGCGCACGCGCCCTTCGACGCGCGCCACCGTGGGCACCGCCGGCCCCAGGACCGAGAGCCGCGGCAGGGGGCGCAGGCGCTCGGCCGTCTCCTCGGCGCGCTGCTCGACCTCCTCCTCGCGTGGGCCCCGCACCACCACGCGCAGCAGGCGGGAGTAGGGCGGGTAGCCGTGGGCCTCTCGGTCGAGGAGTTCCTCGGCCGCGAAGGCCTCGTAGTCGTGGCGCGCGGCGTGGCGGATGGCGGGGTGGTCGGGGAGCGTGGTCTGCACCACCACGCGGCCGTCCTCGTCGCCGCGCCCGGCACGTCCGGCCACCTGCGCCACCAGGGCGAAGGTGCGCTCGGCGGCGCGGAAGTCCGGCAGCACCAGCGAGGTGTCGGCCGAGATGATGCCCACCAGCGTGACGGCGGGGAAGTGCAGGCCCTTGGCCACCATCTGCGTGCCGACGAGCACGTCGATCTCCCCGCGCCCGAAGCGCCCCAGCACCTCCTCGTAGGCCTCGCGCTTGCGCATGCTGTCGCTGTCCATGCGCGCCACGCGCGCGTCGGGGAAGCGGCGCGTGATCTCCTGCTCCACGGTCTGCGTGCCCACGCCCTGGAGCTTCAACTCCGGCAGCGCGCAGTCCGGGCACACGCGGGGCGACTCGCGCTCGTGCCCGCACAGATGGCAGAGGGCGAAGTGGCCGGCGCGGTGGTAGGTGAGGCCCAGGCTGCATTGGTGGCAGCGCAGCACCCAGCCGCAGCGCGGGCAGGCCACGCTGGTGGCGAAGCCGCGGCGGTTCTGGAGCAGGATCACCTGGCCCTTGCGCTTGAGCGCCTCGGCCAGGCGCACCATGAGGGTGCGTCCGAGGTGCGAGCGCGCCTCGCCGCGCTCCTCGCCCGAGCGCAGGTCCACCACCTGCACCGTGGGCAGCGCACGCTTGCCCACCCGGGCAGGCAGGCGCAGCAGCCGGTAGCGGCCGTCCTGCGCGTTCTTCCACGACTCGAGCGCCGGCGTGGCGCTGCCCAGCAGCACCGTGGCGCCCAGCGCCTTGGCGCGCACCAGGCCCGCGTCACGGGCATGGTAGCGCGGCGCGTTCTGCTGCTTGAACGTGCCTTCGTGCTCTTCGTCCACCACCAGGAGGCCCAGCCGCGGCAGGGGCGCGAACACCGCGCTGCGCGGGCCGATGACCACGTCCACGAGGCCGGCGTGGATGCGCCTCCAGGTGCGCGCGCGCTCCGCCTCGGTCTGGCCGCTGTGCAGCACGGCCACGCGCTCGAAGCGCGCGCGGAAGCGCCGCACGGTCTGCGGCGTGAGCGCGATCTCGGGCACCAGCACCACGGCCTGGCGTCCCTGGGCGAGGGTGCGCACGATGGCGCGCAGGTAGACCTCGGTCTTGCCCGAGCCCGTCACACCTAGCAGCAGGAAGGGCGCGAAGCGGCGCGCGTCGAGGGCCGCGTGAATCTCGGCCAACGCGGCCTCCTGGGCGGCGTTGAGCGTGGGGGGGACGGCATCCTCTGCGGTCGGGGGGGTCGTGGCGGCCACTTCGAGCTCGTCGGTGGAGGCGGCCTCGCGGCTGGAGAGGATCCGGCCCAGCTTGAGCAGCGCCATCACGGGGCCGCGCGAGACGCTCGCGCCGCGCAGCCCCGCGCCCGCGGGCAGGCCCTCGGGGTGCGCCGCCAGGCGGCGCCGCACGCGCTCGCGCGGTCCCGCCGCCAGCAGCGGGGCGGGCAGGGCCGCGGCCTCGGGCGAGAGCCGCAGGACCAGCCGGCCGGCCTGCTCGCCACGGCCGCGCACGCCCCGGGGCACCATGGCGGCGAGGGTCTCGCCCAGCGAGGCTCCGTAGTAGCGCGCGATGAACCCGGCCAGCTCGAGCAGGTCGGCCGTGAGCAGCGCCGGCTCGTCGGGGATGTCGCGCAGCGCGAGCACCTTGTCGAGGTCGGTGCTGGCGTGCGCGGCGGCGATGAAGCCCACCGCCTTGCGGCCGCGGAACAGAACGTGGACGCGCCGTCCGATGGCCACGCGCTCCCGGAGCGCCTCGGGCACGGCGTAGGTGAACAGGCGCTCGACCGGCAGGTCCAGGGCGAGATCGACGTAAGCGTTGGGAGCCTGGACCATGCGGCGCGGACTCTACGGCCCGCCCCAGACGGAGCCGGTCGGGCTCAGCCGCCAAGTAAAAAGATTCTGCGAGCAGGGCCTGCGGGGTTTGCTAGGTTTTACGCCTGTCCAGGCGGATGCCGACAGGCCAACCGCCAAGACGCTCGCACCGCCGGGTGCGAGCCCCGCGGCTCCCGGGCGTTGCCCGGACTCGAAGGGAGGTGATTCGATGGTTAGTTGTCGTGTCCTGCGAGGGCCGTCGCGCTAGGACGACCGACGGGCCGCCCTGTCGAACGGCCTTTCACAGACACAAGCACTCGGGGCGGGTGAGCGGGATCCTTCCGTTCACCCGCCCCACCTCATTTCCAGGGCGCGTGGGTGTCACGGAACGCGCGTGAGCCGCACGCGGACCAGACGCCCGTCGGTGGTCACCACGACGCGCAAGTTGCCCAGGCCGAGCGCCGACAGGACGCCCCCCGTCTGCAGCGCCGGCCCCAGGATGCTCAGGGCCCGCTCGGCGCTCAGCCAGCCGTGGGCAAGGAGAGCCCCCGAGCCGCCGTCGAGAAGGGCCGTGGACCCGCCGGGGGCGGGAGCCTGACCGCGAGCCATCCGTTCGGCTTCCGCGCCGATGTAGAGCCAGGAGCCGTCGATGCTGCGCGCGACATGCCCGGCAGGCGAAGGACCCGCCGGGGTGGAGCGGGGCAGGGTCAGCGGCGTCGCTCCGGCCGCCAGCGGCCGGAGGTCTCCCGCGCCCGGCAGGGGTCCGAGCAAGGCCTCCACCGCGGCGGGGAAGCCCTCCGGCGCATGCACGGCCAGGGTCCACGAGCGCGCGTCGGCGAGGTTGTCGTAGGCACGCAGCTCGAGCGCGCCGGCGGCCGCCGGGGCGGCAGAGTCGGGAAAGTCGACCCCAGCGGCGGCCAGGACAGCCTCCAGGGCGGAGCGTGCGGGGCCGTTCGGCACGAAGCACCAGGCCGCAGGACCCACGGGGCTGGGGACAGCCTGCTGCGGATCCGCCCTCACCTGCTGCAGGGCCTGCCGCAGCGCGTCGGTGGCCGGCACGAGCTCGATCTCGATCTCCCGGCGCTCGGCGTAGGCCCACAGGCGGGCCGTGCGCCACGCCTCGGCGACCCGGGGCGCGCGACCGAAGGGGAAGACGAGGCTGCGCATCCCCGTCGCGGCATCGACGCCGCCGACGGCCTTCGTGGGCTCGGCCCCAAGGGCCTCGAGGATCCCGCGCCAGGGCTCCGTGCCGGCCTGGGCGAGGGCCAGCTCGACGGCGCCTCGGACGTCGATCGCCAGACCGAAGTCCTCGCCGCGGTCCTCCAGCGTCAGGCCGTTGGTGCCCAGCTGCCGTGCGGCCTCTCGGTCCCAGGCCAGCGCCGCGTAGTCGCCGCGCTGCTCGAGGTGCTTGGCGTGGCGCCGCAACAGCCGCGCCGGATCCTGGGGCCCGTCGCGCAGCAAGAAGCGGTCCTCGAGCGCGTCGGCGTCGCTCACCGGCAGGATCAGGAGCGTGGGGTCGGAACGGCCCGAGAGCGGCAGCAGCACCCAGTGCACGTGGCCCGAGCGGTCCACGCCCGGCAGGCCGGGCAGGTTGTGGCGCTCGGCCAGGTCCTCGGAGGGGCGTAGGTCGGCGGCCCGCCCGAAGCACCAGAGCGCGTCGAGCTGGGCCAGCCCGCGGTAGCGCGCGGTCACGACGGCGGCCCGCGGAACCACGCTCTCGAGCGTGGGCCGCGGCACCACCAGCGGGTAGGCCGCCGCGTAGAGCAGGGCCAGGGCCAGCGGCAGGACGACCAGGAGCGCGGTGGGGGTGCGTCGCATGGAGGGAAGCCTTGAACCTCGCCCGGGCCCCAGGGCTCCGCCAGCCTACGGCCGGACGCGCGAAACGTCGGTTCCTGGGTCTGCGAGGGTGCGGGGACATCCGACCTGCAGTGCTCCAACATCCTCCGCGGGGTCGGGGCGCCGGCCGCGCGCCCGCTGCAAAGGGGGCGACGACGCCGCGTAGTCTGTCTACGTCAGGAGGAGCACCCGCAGCGCCGCGCCCGCTCCGGCGCCCCGCCCGTTCGCCGTCGAGCCAAACGACCCCCCACTGGCTGGGGATGGCAAGGTAGTGGGTCCATGAAGACCGGCCTGGAACACCTGCGCGAGCGCTACGACGCGATCCTGTTCGATCTGGACGGCACGCTGCTCGATGGGGCGGGCCGGCTCAGCGTGCGCAGCGTGGCGGCGGTGAGGGCG
>JANOFW010000235.1:0-11717 GCA_031413835.1 Planctomycetia bacterium | reverse complement strand
CTCCGGCGTCACGACCGCGATGCGGTCGGCGTCCTTGCGGCGCTTGAAGCGCGTGGCCACCTTGGCGTTGAAGTCCACGATCGACTCGGGGGGGCAGACGTAGCCGCACAGCCCGCAGTCCACGCAGATGTCGGGGTGGATCACGTGCATCTCGTTGCGCACGCCGCTGATGGCGTTCACCGGGCAGGCTTTCACGCAGGCCGTGCAGCCGATGCAGGTCTCGGTGATCGAGTACGACATGGGCGGGGGGCGCGTCCGAGGGACCGGGCAGGGGCTCCGGGCGGGTCGTAGGATACGGGAGCCGGTCCCGAGCGCCAAACGACCGTCCTCCGGCACCTCGCGCCCGCCCCCGGAGCCCCCGTGAGCCCGACCCGCCGCCTGCTTGCCAACGCACTCCTGCGCCTGGTGCTGCTGGGCTTCGGGATGTGGTTCGCGTTCAGCGAGACCGCCCTGCCGGGCGCGCACCTCGTCTCTCGGGCGGCGCTGGTGATGCTGTTCGTGGCCGTGGCCCTGCTGATCGGCGAGATGGGCCAGATGCGCGAGCACATGGGGGCGCTGCTCAAGGTCTTGCGTGCAGGGGGCGCGGGGGGCGGCAAGCGCGACGACCGTGATGCCATCGACCTGCTGGTCCAGGGGCTGTCCTCGAAGGACCCCGGGACCCGCGAGAGGGCCCACCACCACTTGAGGCGCCTCACCAAGCAGGATCTTCCTGCCCAGCCGGCCCTCTGGCAGGCCTGGTGGGCCGCCAACCGTGACGCCTACGAGCCCACCCCGGAGGGCTAGCGCCCAATCCACCCTGCGGCCTGGGCAAACGTGCTAGAACCGGGCGCGATGGTCCACGACGTTCAAGTCCAGGGCTCGCAAGCCGCCCTGGCGGCCGCACGCGAGCTGCCCGAGGTGCTGGGGCCCGTCGCCAGCGAGCTGGAGCGGGTCGGGGAGCGCTACGTCGAGATCCTCTCGGTCACCTCCGACCGGGTGCGCGAGGTGGTGAGCCAAGCGGCCCGCTTCGGGGGCAAGCGCCTGCGGCCCGCGCTCACCTGCCTGGCGGCGCGCCTGGTGGCGGGTCGGGTGAGCGACGAGGTGGCCACCGTGGCGGCCGTGGTCGAGCTCATCCACACGGCCACGCTGGTACACGACGACATCCTCGACGGGGCGGTGGTGCGGCGCACCGTGGCCACGCTCAACGCGCGCTTCGGCGACCAGCTCGCCGTGCTGGCGGGCGATGTGCTGTTCAGCAAGGCCTACCGCGCGGCGGCGCACCTTCGCGACCCCTTCGCCTCGCGCTACCTCAGCGACGTGGTGGGGGAGATCCTCGAGGGCGAGATCCACCAGGATCTCGTGGCGCGCAACGCCGCTCTGGCACAGGCCGAGTACCGCGTCATCATCCGCGGCAAGACGGCGGCGCTCTACGAGGCCGCGCTGGTGGTGGGAGCCTACTACGCCGGCGCGCCCCTCGCTGTGCGCGAGGCGCTTGGCCGCTACGGCCACCACCTCGGCATGGCCTTCCAGATGGTGGACGACCGCCTCGACCTCACGGGCGACGAGGCCACGGTGGGCAAGACGCTGGGGCGCGATCTCTCCGAGGGCAAGACCACCCTGCCCCTGATCCTGTGGCGCGAGGCGCAGGCGGGGGCCGCGCGTGCGGAGGCCTTGCACTTGCTCGAGGCGGCCTGGGACGACGCGGCGGCCGCTGCGCGTCTGGCCCTGCGTCTCGAGCGCGAGGGCGCGCTGGCGGCCGCCGACGCCCTGGCTCGCCGCGAGCTGGACCTGGCGCGCGAGGCCCTGGCCCAGGTGCCGGTCGGGCCCGACCGTGACCTGCTGCACGCCCTGACCGACTACGTGCTCGTCCGCACGCGGTAGCAGGGCGACTCCGCCTCGATACGACCGGCTCCGGGCCGTCGCACGGCCCCCTCCGCCCTCGGTCTCCGCCGGAAGCGGTCCTACACTCAGGGCCCTTCCCGGTGGCGCGAAGAGCGGCACGGCTCCTGCGTTGACGGAGGAGAGCCCATGCTTCACGCCGCTTGTTCCAGCGCCCGGCAACGGTCTCGGCCCGCGAGCCTCAGTGCGCTCGCGGCCCTCGGGGCCTTGAGCCTGCTCGTGGGCGCCTGTGGCCGGGACGAGCGCGGGCCCTACCCGATGGAGCCGGGGCGCACCCGCGAGTCGCCCGACCGCGAGGTCCCGCCGGGCGCCACGGCGCGTGACCGGCTCCCCGTGCTCGGACTCGACGGCAGGCCGCTGGGCTCCTCCGCGTCCCCGACCCAGCCCCCGCCGCTCATCGCCCCAGGTCGTCCGACCTTCACGCTGCCCCCGGGCTGGGAGGAGCAGTCGGCGGGCCCGATGCGCGTGCTCTCCCTGAGGATTCCAGGGGACGCGGGGGGCGAGGCTGGCGATCTCTCCGTGAGCCGAGCTGGCGGCGACGTCGCCGGCAACGTCAACCGCTGGCGCGGCCAGGTCGGACTCGAGCCGCTGGAGGATGAGGCCCTGGCCGCGCTGCCGCGCCAGGACCTGCTGGGCGCGCCGGCCGTGCGCGTCGAGGGACGCGGCCCCTACGACGCAGGCATGGGAGGCGGCGGCCCCAAGACGGGCTACGCGCTGCTGGGGCTGGTGTCCACCGCGCCGGGCGCCGAGCGCTGGTTCGTCAAGCTGGTGGGCCCCGAGGCGCTCGTGGAGGCGCAGCGCGCCGCCTTCGATACGTTTGTCGCCTCGCTTGCGCTGCCCCCGCCGCCGTCGCCCACGGCCCCGGCCCCTGCGCCTCTACCGGCCCCTGCTCCGGCGCCCGTGCCGGCCCCCGCGCCCCCTGCGACCCCCGGAGCAGAGGCCGGCTTCGACCCCGCCAAGCTCGGCTGGACCCTGCCCAGCGGCTGGCAGGCCGTGAAGCCCACGCGCATGATGCGGCTGTCGGAGTTCCGGATCGAGGGCGCGAGCGCCCTCGAGTGCGTGCTCTCGCACCTTGCGGGCGAGGGCGGCGGGCTGGCGCTCAACGTCAACCGTTGGCGCGGCCAGCTGGGCCAGAGCCCCCTCTCGGAGGCGGAGATCGCGGCGCTCGAACGCCTCGACATGCTGGGTCGCAAGGCGGTGTGGATCGAGATCCCCGGCCGCTACCAGGGCATGTCGGGCGAGGACGTGCCCGAGGCTCTCTTCGTCGGCGTCGTGTGCCTGCTCGAGAAGGACGCGCTCTTCGTGCGCCTGGTGGGCCCCAAGGCCGAGGTCGAGCCGCAGCGCGAGGCCTTGCGCGCGCTGTGCCGTTCGCTGCGCGTGGGCCCCTGATGCGCCGCGCGCTCGACTCTCTCGTGCGTTTCCTGGGCTCCTTCGGCCTGTGCACCGTGATCCTCGGGCTGCTGCTGCTCCTGACCTACTTCGGCACCCTGGAGCAGAAGTTCGCCAGCATCTACGACGTGCAGAAGAAGTACTTCGAGTCGCTGGTCCTCACGAGCGTGCAGCTGAGCGCCTCAGGCCCGATCCCGATGCTGCTGCCCGGCGGCTACGCGCTGCTCACCCTGCTGGCCGTGAACCTGCTGGTGGGCGGACTCGTGCGCCTGCGCAAGAGCGCGGTCACCCTCGGGCTGGGCGCCGCCAGCGTCGTGCTGCTGTGCGCGATCCTGCCGCACCTGGGGCCGGGCGCCATGTTCGCGGTCTGCGGGCTGGTGATCGCCGCCTTGCTCGTGCTCACGGGTCGGGTCTGGCCCGGGAAGGACTGGTCGCGGCTGGGCGTGCTGATCACCCACGGTGGCATCCTGGTGCTGCTGGCGGCGGGCCTGGTGGAGTTCCACTTCAGCACCAAGGGCGTGCTGGCGCTCTCCGAGCAGGACCTGGGGGCGGCCTACCGGCGTTCGGGCGACGAGTTCGAGGCCTACTTCGAGTGGGACGTGATCGTGGCCGAGCACCTCGAGGAAGAGGGCGGCGCCGTGCAGGAGCGCGTGCTGCCCTTCGAGCGCTTCGAGGATCTGGGGGTGGGCGAGTCCGTGCGCTTCGAGGACCCGGGGCTGCCCTTCGATCTGCGCCTGAGCGGCTTCCAGCGCAACTGCGTGGTGCTCGAGGCGCCCGAAGGAGGGGTGGACGGGCTGGCGCTCCGAGGGTTGCCGCCCGACTCCGCCAAGGCCGAGCACAACGCGCCGGGCATGCTGCTCACGCTGGTGGAGAAGAAGCCGGGCGGCAGGACCCAGCGCGCGTTGCTCCACGGGCTGCAGTCCTATCCCTGGCGCGTCACCCTCGACGTGGGCGGCGCGGAGCGCGTCTTCGACCTGGACCTGCGCCGCCGGCGTTGGGCCGTGCCCTTCACCTTGCAGCTGGACGACTTCACCGCGGCCTACCACCCGGGCACGGACCGCCCCAAGGAGTACTCCTCGCGCGTGACCAAGCTCGAGGAGGGCAGCAGCCAGCCCATCCTGATCAGCATGAACCAGCCCCTGCGGCACAAGGGCTACACGTTCTTCCAGTCGGACTTCCAGAAGCCGCAGCTGCGCTCGACGGCCGACGGGCGCCGCGTGCGTACGCCCTGGGTCTCGATCTTCTCCGTGGTCAGGAACCCGGCCGACACCTGGCCGCTTACGGCCTGCGGCATCATCTTCGTGGGACTCTCGGTCCTGATGCTGCGCAAGCTGGGCGGCTACGTGAAGGCCGAGAGGCGGAGGCGCGCGACATGAGCTCCCTGCCTGCGCTCACGCACCGTCCCGCCGCCACCTCGTGCGCCGCTCTGGCGCTGGCGGTGCTGCTGGCGGGCTGGTCGCCGTTGGCGGCCTCCGAGCCCGCCGACCCGGCGCCGTCCCCGCCCAGCGCCCGAGCGTACCCGGGTTGGAGCGAGGAGGCGCTGAGGCTGGTCGAGGCCTGGCCCGTGCAGGCGGGCGGCCGGGTCAAGCCGCTGCTCACGCTCGCGGGCTACACGCTGCTGGCCCTCAACGGGCGCAAGTCGGTCAAGGTCATCGAGGCCGGCGAGGAGCGCTGGATCGGGCCCACCGAGTGGCTGCTCGACGTGCTGTTCTTCCCCGACGTGGCGGCGCACTACCGCATCTTCCTGGTGCAGGACGACGCCACCCTGGACGCCATCGGCTTCACGCGCGAGATGCGCGAGAGCACGGCCGCCGCGGACTACGCCCGCGAGGGCGGGGGAGCCTCGACGCGCAAGAAACGCGACCGCTGGTCGCTGGCCGACCTCGCGCCGGCCTTCGGCCGGTTGCAGGACCAGGCGAGCCTCTACTTCGACAAGCCCGCGGCCGAGCGCAGCCGCATCGAGGCCCAGGTCATCACCCTGGCCGAGAACGTGGCCCGCTACAACCAGCTCATGAGCAGCCTGGGGCTGGCCACGGGCCGGCTCGCCGTGCCCAAGAGCGCCGAGCTCGAGCGGGTCCTGGGTCCGGTCTCCGAGGCCACCTTTACGCAGGTGGCGCGTCATCTCGACGAGCTGCTGCGCCTGCTGCCGCCCCCCGCGCCCCCCGGCCAGAAGCCTCCGGCGCTCACGCCGGAGCAGGAGCCGGTGGCGCGGTTGCTCGAGGACCTGGTCGATCTCGCCGGGGGCAGCGGCGCGCTGGCGCTCCTGCCGCCCGTCGAGGGCGCCGTGGCCGCGGAACCCGGCGCCTGGCTCAACCCCAACGCCGCCTTGCTCGCGGCGCAGCACGAGGGCCAGGTGCCCGCGACCACGCTCGGGCTGCTGGAGGCCTTCGAGCGCCTGGGCAGCGTGCTGGACCGCCCCGAGGAGTCGCTGCCCGCGCTGCGTGCGCTCTCCAGCGAGCTCGTGCGCGCCGCCGAGGCCCGCGGCGACTACGAGCACGTGGCCCTCGAGGTGACCTACCAGCGCCTGGACCCGGTGAGCCTGAGCTGGAAGATCTACTTCGCGGGCCTGGCCTTCGCGCTGCTGGGCTTGCTGTCGCTGCGCGGCGGGCGTCTCGGGCGCAGCCTGCGCCCGCTGGCCTGGAGCCTGACCGCGGCCGCGGCCGGGGTGCTGGTCGTCGGCATCGTGATGCGTTGCATCATCCGCGAACGACCGCCCGTGACCACGCTCTACGAGACGATCCTGTTCATCACGGCCACCGGCACGCTGGCCTGCTTCGTCATCGAGGCGCTCTCGCGGCGCTGGATCGCCCTGCCCGTGGCCGGGGCCATCGGCACGCTGGGCCTGCTCCTGGCGCAGTGGTTCGAGGGGCTCAACAAGCAGGACACGATGCCCACGCTGGAGGCCGTGCTCGACACGAACTTCTGGCTCAGCACCCACGTGACCTCCATCACCTTCGGCTACTCGGCGGGGCTGCTGGCCGCCTTGGTGGGGATGGTCTACGTGCTCGGCCGCGTCTTCGGCCTCGGCAAGGAGGCCCACGACACCTACGCGGCCATCGGACGCACTGTCTACGGCGTGATCTGCTTCGGCCTGCTGCTCTCGATCGTCGGCACCATCCTGGGCGGCATCTGGGCCAACGACTCCTGGGGGCGCTTCTGGGGCTGGGACCCCAAGGAGAACGGCGCGCTGATGATCTGCCTCTGGGAGCTGATCATGCTGCACGCCCGCATGGGCGGCTACGTGGGCCCCTTCGGCTTCTCGATGCTGGCCGTGGCCGGGGGCGCGGTCGTCTCCTGGTCCTGGTGGGGCGTGAACCAGCTGGGCGTGGGCCTGCACAGCTATGGGTTCACCGAGGGCATCCAGACCATGCTCACTTCGATCTACCTCACGCTGGGCGGTGTGCTGGTGCTGGGCCTGGGCTGGTGGTTCTTGAAGGGCCCAGGCAGCGTGCGACGCGCCTAGGGCCGGCTTCGCCTGCCCTTTACAGGCTCTTCATGGCCACGCGCGCCCCCCGAGATGCACTCCGGTCCCGGGGCCTCATACCCTGAAGCGCGGCAGCCGCGGCCGCGACGGGCCCGGCAGCCGCGGGAGACGCCGTGAAGCGCGAGAAGATCCTGGTCGTGGAAGACGAGGCCGACCTGCGCGAGGTGCTCTCGTACAACCTCACGCGCGACGGCTATCGCGTCGTGACCGCCGAGAACGGCGCCGACGGACTGCGCAAGGCGCGCAAAGAGGTGCCTGACCTGGTGCTGCTCGACCTGATGCTGCCCGATCTCGACGGCGTGGAGGTCTGCCGACGCCTCAAGAAGGACCCGCTCACCGCGACCTTGCCGATCATCATGGTCACGGCCAAGTCCGAGGAGGCCGATGTGGTCCTGGGTCTGGGAGTGGGAGCCGACGACTACGTGCCCAAACCCTTCAGCCCGCGCACGCTGCTCGCGCGCGTCAAGGCCGTGCTCCGGCGCGGGCCGCAGCGCGAGGAGGCCGAGCTGGCCCGGCGCATCGTGCGCGGCCCGCTGACGATCGACGCCGACCGCCACGAGGCGCGGCTCGAGGGCGAGCTGGTGCGCTTCACGGCCACCGAGTTCCGCCTGCTGCACTTCCTGGCGCTGCATCCGGGGCGGGTCTTCACGCGCGATCAGCTCATGCGCCGCGTGATGGGCGAGGACGTCATCCTGGTGGACCGCAACGTGGACGTGCACGTGCGGGCGGTACGCGCCAAGCTGGGAGTCCAGCGCGATCTGGTGGAGACCGTACGCGGCGTGGGCTACCGCTTCCAGGACACCGGGGTAGCGTAGCGCGGGTGCGCACCAGCCGTCTGATCTGGCGCTTCTTCCTGCCCTGCGCGGCGTTGCTCGTGCTGACCGCGTCGGTGACGGGCTGGCTCGCGGTGCGCCGCATCGCGGTGCTGCGCGAGGCGGACGGCCTGCAGCTGCTGCGTTCCAAGGCGCGGCTGCTGGCGGAGGTTGCCCTCCCTTCCCTGCGGGGCCCCGAAGAGCCGGACCTCCACGCGCGCCTGCGCCAGCTGGGAGCACAGGGTCTCTCGCGGCTCACCGTGATCCGCGCCGACGGCCGCGTGCTGGCCGACTCCCAGGCCCCCGACCTGGCCGTGGTCGGGGCTCATGGCGTCGAGCGCGAGGAGCTGCGCGAGGCCCTGACGGAGCCCTTCGGCGTGGCTCGACGCCAAAGCGACACCACGCGCGAGCTCACCGACTACGTGGCCGTGCGCGTGGAGGACGGCGGGCGCGCCCTCGGCTGGGTGCGCGCGGCGCGACCTGCGCTCGATGCGCAGGCCGAGGCCTCCGAGGTGCACATGATCGTGTTCGGCACCGCGGCGGGCGCGCTGGCCGTGGGCCTGCTGGCGGCCTTCCTGCTGGCACGGCGGCTGACACGTCCGCTGCGGGCGTTGACCGAGGCCGCCACGGCGATGGCCGGCGGCGACCTCGGCCGCCGCGTGCGCGTGCAGGGGGCCCGGGAGCTGGGCGACCTGGCCGGCGCCTACAACCGCATGGCCGACGAGCTGGGCGCGCGCATGGGCGAGCTGGCGGCCGAGAAGCGCGAGCTCGACGCCGTCCTGGCGGGCATGGTCGAGGGCGTGCTGGCGGTGGACGTCGACGAGCGCATCGTGCTGATGAACGAGGCCGTGGGGCGCATCCTGGGCATCGACCCGCGCGAGGCACAGGGGCGCATGCTATGGGAGGTGGTGCGCCAGCGGGAGGTCGCCGAGACTTTGGCGGCGGCCGTGCGCGACGGCGCGCCGCGCTCGAGCGAGCTGAGGAGGCCCGGGCGCCCGCGCGATCGGGTCTTGAGCCTGCACGCCTCGCCGCTGACCGAGGGCGGTGAAGGCGCGCCCCGGGCGGCGCGCGGCGCGGTCCTCGTGTTCCACGACATCACCGAGCTGCGCCAGCTCGAGCAGGTACGGCGCGACTTCGTCGCCAACGCCAGCCACGAGCTCAAGACCCCCCTGGCCGCCATCCGCGGGCTGGTGGAGACGATCCTCGACGACGAAGCCATGGAGGCCGCGACCCAGCGTCGCTTCCTCGCGAGCATCCGCGCCCAGAGCGAGCGCTTGAGCGACCTCGTCGAGGAGATGCTGGTCCTCTCCCGGCTGGAGGGGCAGGGCGCGCAGCTGCCCCGAGAGCCGCTGGACCTGCAGGGGCCGGTGGCCGACGCCGTGGAGGGCCTCAAGCCCCTGGCGCGGGAGCGGCGCCAGGAGCTGGTCCTCGAGACCGCGGGGCAGCCCATCGTGGTGCTGGGCTCGCACGAGTCGCTGCGGCGCGTGGCGACGAACCTGATCGACAACGCCCTCAAGTACTCGCCCGTCGGCGGGACCGTGGGTGTCCACCTGCGCGCGGAGGCGGGCCGCGGCATCCTCGAGGTGAGCGACTGCGGTCCGGGAATCCCCCTGGCCGAGCGCGAGCGCGTCTTCGAGCGCTTCTACCGCATGGACAAGGGCCGCAGCCGGGACAGCGGCGGAACAGGCCTGGGGCTGGCGATCGTCAAGCACCTGGTGCAGGGGCTGCAGGGAGAGGTGTCCGTGGGGGAGGCTCCCGGCGGAGGCGCCCTGCTGCACGTCGAGCTGCCGCTTGCGGAGGTCGGGGACGGCGCGGCCTCCTGACGCCGGACCCTCGGCCGGGCGCGGTGCAGGCGCGTGCGTCACCCGAGCGTCACCGAACGGGCCTGAACTGCGCTGGATCGCTGCGCGCGGGGGGGCCATCCCGCAGACGTTCATGGCCTCTTCACAATCGCTTTATGGACAAGCCCTACCTTGCGCGACCAACCCATCGGAGGGAGTCGCCGTGGCACACCGTTTCATCTCCTGCGTCGTGGCCTCGAGCCTTGTCGCCAGCGCGTTTGCTGGCGCGGCCCGAGCCGACGAGGCTGTCAAGAAGCTCGTCAAGGACGAGATCAAGGCCTACATGGACAAGAAGAAGGAAGAGGACACCAAGGACAAGGTGTTCAAGGCCAAGTGGAAGGACGGCCTCTCCTTCGAGACGCCCGACAAGAAGTACACGATGAAGATCGGCGGTCGCATCCACCTCGACACGATGCTCGTGGACGACGACGACGTCGAGAACATCGTGGGCGTGGGTGACATCGACGACCAGACCTACTTCCGCCGCTTGCGGCTCTACGTCTCGGGCGACATCGCGACCCACGTGGACTACAAGATCCAGATCGACTTCGCCGATCCGAGCGATGCCCAGCTGCGCGACGCCTACGTCACGCTCAAGAACCTCAAGGACTGCCTCGGCTGCTGGGTGCCGGACATCCGCGCCGGCCACCAGCACGAGCCCATCGGCCTCGAGTCGTTGTCCTCCTCCAACCACAACGCCTTCATCGAGCGCTCCCTGACGACCGCGCTGCACCCCGAGCGCCAGATCGGCCTGAACTTCCTCGACTCGTTCTGGAACGAGCACGCCACGAGCCAGCTCGGCATCTTCTCGACGGACCAGAGCGACGACCTGGACGGCTTCGCGGTGTGGGACAGCGAAGAGGGCGACGGCGGCTACTCGGTCACGGGCCGCTTCACGCTGATCCCCTGGGCCAAGGACAAGTGCCGGTTCCTGCACCTGGGCGCCAGCGCGTCGTACCGCCAGACCGACGAGGTGCGTTTCCGTGCCCGTCCGGGTCTGGGCTCTGGCCCGCGCACGGTGGACACCGGGACGCTGGCGCCGTTGGTGGACGACACGGCCATGATCTACAACGCCGAGCTGGGCTTCGTGTGGAACTCCTTCCACGGGGCGGCCGAGTACACGATCGTCGATCTCGACGATGCCCCGCGCGGCGACCCCCAGTTCACGGCCTGGTACGCCCAGGCGGGCTGGTTCCTGACCGGCGAGGCCAAGGCCTACGACTTCAAGAAGGGCCTGTGGGCGAACAACAAGCCCTGCTGCAACTTCCTCGACGACAAGTGCTGCTGCAAGGGAGCCTTCGAGCTCGTGGCGCGCTACGACACGATCGACCTCAACGACGGCACGATCGTCGGCGGCGAGATGACGAACATCGCCGCGGGTCTGAACTGGTACCTCAACCCCAACGCACGCATCATGTTCGACGTGGTCTTCAGCAACACGAAGGATCGCACCACGGGCGCGACGATCGTCGACGAGGACGTGACCTCCTTCATCATGCGCTGGGACGTGCACTTCTAGGATCCGCTCCTGGACCGGGGCGGCTGCCACCGCGCCGGTCCGACCTCCAAAGGCCGGGCGGCGGGATCGGCCCGCCGCCCGGCAGTATCGTTTCTGGGAACGACCCTGGCCCGGAGGCCGTCATGGCGATCCACCTGCTGCGCGACCTGGAGCACTTGAAGCGCCAGGTCCTGGGCGTGGGAGCGCTCGTCGAGGAGGCTTCCGACAAGGCCATCGCCTCGCTCGTCGATCGCCGTCCGGCGCTCGCCGAGGAGGTCTTGAACGGCGACGACCGCATCGACCGCAAGGAGGTCGAGGTCGAGGAGGAATGCCTAAAGATCCTGGCGCTGCACCAGCCCGTGGCCGCGGACCTGCGCTTCATCATCACGGTGCTCAAGGTGAACAACGACCTCGAGCGCATGGGCGATCTCGCGGTGAACGTCGCTGAACGCGCGGCCTTCCTGGCCACCCACGAGCCGCTGACGGTGCGCGTGGACTTCCCCGCCATGGGGGAGCTCGTGCGCGGCATGTTGCGCGACGCGCTCGACGCGCTGGTGCGCATGGACCCCGACATGGCGCGCTCCGTCTGGAGCCGCGACGACCAGGTCGACGCCGCCAACCGACGCATCCGCGAGACCCTCGAGGGCCTGATGGAGTCGGATCCCACGAGCGTCGAGCGCGCGCTGCACACGCTGTCGGCCAGCCGCAACCTCGAGCGCTTCGCCGATCACGCCACGAACATCGCCGAGGACGTGCTCTTCATGGTCCTGGGCGAGGTGGCCCGGCACCGCTTCAAGCACTACTTGGGACGGAAG
>JANOFW010000234.1:0-7410 GCA_031413835.1 Planctomycetia bacterium | reverse complement strand
CCTGGTGGTCGGCCGTGGAGGGGGCGCGGGGGCGCGGCTCGAGACCTACCTCAAGCGCAAGGGCGTGCGCGTGGTCGTGGTGGCCGACTGCGGCGCTGCCACGGAGTCGCTGGGCGCGAGTGGCGTGGCGGCCGTGGTGATCAACGTCGAGGACGCCGCGCTGGCGAGCAGCTTTCGCGAGATGGTGCAGGCGGAGCGCCCGGGGCTGCAGGTGCTCGACGTCCCCCCGGGCGAGATGGGGCCCGAGGACGTGGCCCTGCTCGGCGACGCGGTCGAGTCCGCCGTGCGCGAGGCCGAGCAGAGCGAGGGCGAGGAGGGCGGCGAGGGCTTCGAGGCGCCGCTGCACGGCTACAAGTTCGAGGATCTCACCTCGAGCAGCCCGCGCATGCTCGAGCTCTTCCAGATGATCCCGCGCGTGGCCCAGTCCGACAGCCCCGTGCTGATCGTGGGCGAGACCGGCACGGGCAAGGAGCTGGTGGCGGCGGCGATCCACCGCCAGAGCCGGCGCAAGGGCCGCGAGTTCTTCACCGTGAACTGCGGCGCGCTGACCGAGACGTTGCTGGAGAGCGAGCTCTTCGGCCACGAGAAGGGCGCGTTCACCGGGGCCTACAAGACGAAGAAGGGCTACTTCGAGCTGGCCAGCGGCGGCACGTTGTTCCTGGACGAGCTGGGCACGATCTCGGCGGCCATGCAGGTGAAACTGCTGCGTGTGCTCGAACGCATGGAGGTGCGCCGCGTGGGCGGTAGCCACCTGGAGAAGGTGGATGTGCGCATCGTGGCGGCCACCAACTCCAGCCTCGAGGACGCCGTGGCGGCCGCCACCTTTCGCGAGGACCTCTACTACCGCCTCAACGTGGTGCAGCTCTTGATCCCGCCGCTGCGCGAGCGGCCCGAGGACGTGCCGCTGCTGGCTGACGTGTTCCGCAAGAAGTACACCGCCGAGCAGGGCCGCGGCGACGTGGTGCGCATCGAGAAGGGCGCCCTGCGCCTGCTGCGCGCCTACGCCTGGCCCGGCAACGTGCGCGAGCTCGAGAACGTGATCGAACGGGCCGTGATCCTCACGCAGGGCCCCGGGGTGACCGAGGCCGATCTCCCGGAGCGCCTGCGCCGGGCCGAGACGCGCAAGACCTCCGTGCCGGCCTTCGACGCCGACGAGCCCCTCTCGGCCGTGCTGGGCCGCGTCACGGGCGCCGTCGAACGCGAGTACCTGAAGCGTGTGCTGCGGCGCTACAAGGGCCACATCGGCCGCACCAGCACCCACGCCGGGCTCAACCGCCGCACGCTCTACAACAAGATGGTGGCCTACGGCCTCAAGCGCGAGGACTTCCGGCTGCCGTGAGCGCCGCAGGGCGTAGGCAGGGGGGCCGGGGGGGCGAGGAAGGGCGAGGCAGGTGCGGGTGCGGGCCCTCGCGTCCACTGAACAGGCTCGGTAAAGGACGCAACGGCTGTGGGGAGAGCCGCAGGGGCCCCCGCTCGCGGGAATCCAGATGCCCATGGCTTGTTCAACGCGTGCCCAGCGCGCAACTCGAGTCTGGCGGAGGGGTTCGGACTGTAGTCCACGTGGATTGCACCTTTGGCCTGGGCAGCGGCTTGCCCAAGTTCAATTCGTGCGCCTTGTGGAACCCGCCGCGGGCGGCCGACCGCTGCGTACCTAACTCCTTGTGCGGCAAGGTGGGCCGAGAGGCCTTCACGGAAACCCTCGAGGTGGAGAGGGACTGGCCCTTCCCTTGCTCTAGTTTCCCTGCCCCGATCGGGGCGCGCTCTTTCATAGACAAGCACTGACGAACGGACGAGGTAGCCAGTCGATCACCGACAGACGGCGGCGCCGGGCGGACGGCCCGGGCCAGAAGCTACGTCGGGCGTCAGGGGGTCAAGAGCGACGGAACGGCGGTGAAAGCCGCGCATCCGGCGCAAGGTGAAGCCATGAGCCAGCCCCCGACACCGGCGAACGGAGCGCCGCGACGGTCACGAGGTGAGAAACCCTGAGAGAGCCGGCAGTCCGGAAACGGACCAAGCCGATCCATCCGCTTCGCGAGACCCTGAGACCACGCCGGGCTGGGACGTCAGCCCGGGTCACGAGGTGAGAGGGGAGGCCGCGCGACCAAAGCGCTGTGCCCGAACGGATGGGGAAGTTGCTCTGGGGGGGTGAAGCCCAAGAGGGCAGCGACGGCCGGTCCCCCAAGGACCGGTGTCAGTACGGATCCGTGCCGAGAGCAAGGCCCTGAAGGTGGCCGCGCTCGCGTCTGCACCTCACGGTGTGGCGCGCGGGCCGGTAACGCCAAGAGGGCAGCGACTCCGAGAGGAGCTCGCGCCGCGCACGGGGAACAAGCCCTGAAGGAAGAAGCCCAAGGACGCTCCGGCGTTTCGCGCGCCGGGAGGGCAGGTGGTGAGCACCGCGCAGGGGGTAGCCAAACCCCGTACGCGGTCGCGGGTCGCGGCGGGAGCCGCGGTCGTCACGCGCCACAGGCCCGAGATTGTGTCGTAGGGCCGCAAGAGCCCAGGAGAGGGAGCATGGTCCGACGAGCTGGCCTACGGGCCGGCGGGACCGTGCGGGACTGCGACGGACGCCTCTGAAGGGGAGCGAAAGCACAAGCAGGGTCGCCACGCGGCTTCGGTCGCGCGGAGGGCCGCATCAGGCGCAAGCCCGACGGGCGTTGAAACGCCGGACGGGCGGGCCGGAACCCATATCCGGCCCAGGCTGATGCGGTTTGCATCCTGGAAGTGCCGCGTAACCCCACGAGAGGCCGGGGCATCTGCCGCAAGGCGGGTGTTCCCGACCGTCCCAGTTCTCACGCCTCTGGAGGGCCGCAGCGATGCGGTAGCCTTCCCGTCGTCAGGCTTCGTTGAGCCCGGAGCGGGGGCAACCCCGCTCCGGGCTCCTTTCATTTGGTTGCTGCGCAACGCTTTGTTGGGCCGGAATCGGGTGCCGGCGTAGGTGGCGCGAGGGGGGCAAGCGAGCGGGAGTACCGTGTGCCTGCCGGCGCCGCAGTGGACGTTCGCCTGGGTGCCTGCGGACGAAGTGCAAGGTGGATGGAGCGCCACCTGGCGTGGCGACCGTGCGCTGGACCCGTGTAGCTCGGCTGCGCAACAACCTGTTGGGCGAGGCCCGGGCGCGCGCCACGCCGTACGGCAGGACAAATCGCGGCAGGGCGCAGGTGGCGCGAACCAGATTTGTACCGCTCGCGCCCCAGCTGCAGCCCCGTCGCGCGACCCTCGCATCGACGCAACCGCGAGGCTCGGCGAGCGAGTTGCGTCGCTATCCCGAAGCCCGCGGGGCTCCCGGCACGTTGAGATCCTCGCTCTCATCCTTCATGCCGCGCAGCATGAGGTCCTTGACGACCTCGCGCACGGGCTTGTCGCGGTGGATGACGAGGTAGACCTGCTCGGCGATCGGCATCGGGATGGCGTGGCGCTGCATCAGGTCGTGGAGCGGCGCGGAGCTCTTCACGCCCTCGGCCACCTGCTGCATGCTCGCCGCGATCTCGCGGGCGTGCTCGCCGCGGCCCAGGCGCTCACCGAAGCTGCGGTTGCGGCTGGTGGGCGAGTAGGCCGTGGTGATCAGGTCGCCCAGCCCCGAGAGGCCGAAGAAGGTGGGGCGCTGGCCGCCGAAGGCCACCCCCAGGCGCGCCATCTCGAGCAATCCGCGGCTTAGCAGCGCCGCCTTGGCGTTGGCCCCCAGCTCGAGGCCGTCGCAGATGCCGGCGGCCAGCGCGATCACGTTCTTGAGCGCGCCGCCCAGCTCCACGCCCGTGACGTCGGGGTTCAAGTAGACGCGGAAGCGCTCGGAGGTGAGGGCGTGCTGCACCAGCCGGGCCGTCGCGGCGTCGGCACTGGCCACGACCGAGGCGGCGGGCAGGCCGCGCGCGATCTCGAGCGCGATGTTGGGGCCAGAGAGCACGGCCAGGGGACGTGCGCCGAGCAGCTGCGCGAGCACCTGGCTGGGACGCAGCAGCGTCTCTTCCTCCAGGCCCTTGGTGACCGTGAGCACCGGCACCCCGGCTCCCAGGTGGCGGGCGTTGGCGCTCCACACCGGACGCACGAACTGCGTGGGGACGGCCGAGATCACCAGGTCGGCGCGCCGGGCGAGCTCGCTGAAGTCGGCCCCGACCCGCAGCGCGGCTGGCAGCTCGAAGCCCGGCAGGTAGCGCGGGTTCCTGCGGGTGCGGACCAGCTCGTCGGCGTAGACCGGGTCGTGCGACCAGAGCGAGACTTCGTGTCCTGCGTGCAGCAGGACCAGCGCCAAGGCGGTGCCCCAGCCGCCGTCGCCCGCGACGACGATGCGCTGCCTCTCGCGCGGGCGCGACGTCATGGCTGCGGTTGCTCCCGAGCGGGGCCTCGGCCCTGTCAACTTCCCAATTGGCCCGCGTCGCCGATGCGCCGCTCCCGACCCTGGAAGATGCGCCGGAGGTTGTCGCGGTGGCGCCAGATCACGACCAGGGCCACGAGGGTCAGGAAGGCGAACACGCCCAGCCGTCGGGTGAAGGTCTCATCGCCCCACTTGAGCAGGTAGGTGATGGGGATCGAGACCACCGCGGCGATGCTGCCCAGCGACATGTAGCGCGTGACCACCACCAGCACGCCCCAGAAGCCCAGGGCGTAGAGCGAGGACCAGGGCGCCAGGGCCGTCACGACGCCCAGCGTGGTGGCCACCCCCTTGCCGCCCTTGAAGCGCAGGTAGGGGGTGAAGACGTGCCCCAAGATGACCGAGGCGCCGCAGATCAGGGTCATGCGCTCGGAGGAGGTCTCGTCGAGCCGGTGGGCCAGCAGCCACTCGCCCAGGTTCGTGGACCAGTTCGCCGCGCAGAAGCCCTTGAAGCAGTCGAGCAGGAAGACCGCGATGAAGACCACGATGCTGGTGTTGCCGGGCCAGAGCCGCGAGGCGTTCGTGGCGCCGATGTTGCCGCTGCCCACCTTGCGCAGGTCCACGCCCTTGAGCGCGCGGGCGGTGAGCCAGCCGAACGGGATGCCCCCCAGCACGTAGGCCAGGAGCGCGGCGAGCGCTTCGGCCCAGGGGCTTCCGATGTTCATGAGGATCCTCCGCGCGGCGACCGGACAGCATACCTTCGGCACGCAGGCACCCCGTCCGGAGGCGCGAGGGCACCGAACAGAGCGCTACGGGGGGTCGTGGGGTCACTCGACTGACAGTCCCCGGGCGTTCGATGCGGGGCAGGGCGCGGGGGGTACCCTTGGCTGCCCTGCGGAGGCGTCATGGCGATCCGTCCCGAGTCGCGCTGGTGGATCGTCACGCTGGTGCTTGTGGGCCTGCTTTTCGGCCTCTCGGCGCTGGCCCTGGACCGACCCAACGTGGTCTGGTCGCAGGGCATCGCCCACTGCCCGCACTGCCGCGCCGAGGCCGGCCTGGGCGCGCGGCGCTGCGTCGCGTGCCGTGAGGAGTTCGACTGGAGCGTCGCGCCCCAGGAGGCCTCGCCGCTCTCGCGCTGGTCGCTCTCCGCGCTCGAGGAAGAGCAGCTGCGTCAGCGGGTGAAGGTCCTGACGACGCCGGTGGCCGTCGAACGCGTCGCGCGGGAGCTGGCTCTCTCGCCCGAGGGGGCGCAGGCCTACTTGGCGAGCGTGGGGAGCGGGCTGTGCGGGTGGTGCGGCGGGACCGGTCAGGAGCCGCCCTCGCCTGCCGTCGTGGAGCGCCCGCCGACGAAGGTGCCGGCCACCTGCCAGATCTGCCTGGGCCGTAAGCACTGCATCGCCTGCGGCGGCGACCGGCACATGCGCCTGGGCGACGTCGCGGCCGCCGAGGCTTTGGAGCGCTACCGCGCGCGGGTCGCCGACCTGCGTGCGACGGTGCCGCTCGATGAGCAGCGCGCCGAGCTCACCCGGCTGCAACGCGAGTTCCTGGAACGCCACGCCGGGACGGTCGAGGCTCAACACCTGATCCTGCCCCGCTCGTGGCGCGGCACGAGCAGCGAGGCGCGCTCGCAGACGCTCGTCGAGGTCGCGCGCGAGCGCCTGGAGGCGCTGCTGCGGGTGCTGGCCGCTCCGTAGCCTTTCAGGGGTTACGGCCCGGATCGAGTACGGCGCGCCGGGAGGGGGCGCTCGGGCCCCTTCCTCCTCCTGACGGGGGCAGCACCCGCGGCGTCGTCGTCATGGGCCCTCCGCTCCCCTCCGGGCGCGCCGGTGGCGCCGCCTGGGCTGCGGGGCGCGGTGTACACCCGTGGGCACTCGATCGCGAGCACGTGGGGTTGAACGCTTCCGCGCTCCTTGGTTCGAGGCCCGTCGCATGACCCGTGGTAGCGTCGATCACGTGCGCGCCGCACGTTCGAGAAGGCCCGTCTGCTCGCACCCCTTGTCGGGCCTCCCAGCCAGTTTGCTGGCCAGCTTGCTGGCCCGCTTGCCGGCCGGCCTGCTGGCAGCGGCCCTGTCGCTCGGGCTGCTGGCCCTTGGCCCTCGGGCCGCCGCGGCCGACGAGGTGGATGACCTCCTCAACGCTGCCCTGGCGGCCCTTGAACAGGGGGACTTCGACGGTGCCAAGGCGCGCGCCGCCGAGGCCACTGCACGCGGGCCCGAGCGCGGCCAAGCCTGGGCCATGAGCGGCTACGTGCGCTCCCGGGCGGGCGACCCCGCCGGCGGCATCGAGGCCTACCGCGAGGCCGTGCGATTGGCTCCCACGGATGCCGTCGCCCACAACAACCTGGGCGCGCTCCTCATCGCGCGTGGCGAGGCCGAGGCCGGGCTGGCCGCGGTCCAGCAGGCGCTGGCGCTCGAGCCGGCCTACGCCGACGCGCGCAACAACCTGGGCGCCGCGCTGGAACGGCTGGGGCGCGGCGCGGAGGCGCGCCAGGCCTACGAGCAGGTGACCGTGCGCGCGCCGCGCCACGCCACGGCCCTGACGAACCTGGGGACGCTGCGCTGGCGCGCCGGAGACGTCGCCGGCGCGCAGTCGGCCTGGCGCCGGGCGCAGTCCCTCGATCCGCAGCTGGCCGAGGCGGGGCTCAACCTGGCGCTCACCGCCGGAGGCGACGCCGCCGAGGCGCTGGCGCGGCTCGAGCAGGAGGCCGCGCGTCCGGCGGCGCACGTCTCCGTGCGTGTCCAGGCGCTGCGCGCACGGGCTGCGGTGCACGCTCGCGCCCGTCGCTGGGTGGAGGCGCGCGGGCTGCTCGAGGAGGCCCAGCGCCTGTCGCCCTGGGACGCACGCGTGCTCAACGACCTGGCCGTGAGCGAGGACCAGCTCGGCCTGGACCGCGATGCGCTGAGCCATCTGGACGCGGCCTTGAGGCTCGAGCCTGGCCTGAACGTGGCGCGCAACAATCTGGGCATCGTTCAGGTGCACGCCGGCGCCATCGAGACGGCGGCCGAGACCTTCGAGGACCTGCTCGAGCGCGACCCGCGTTTCCACCGCGCGCACTTCAACCTGGGCGTGCTGCATGCCTCGCAGGGCCGCCTACCCGAGGCGCGCCG